>SIBF01000014.1 GCA_009695275.1 Pedosphaera sp.
AGACCCCAAGAAACGGAACGAGGGAGGCACGACCGGACCAGGCCCGGCGTGCTTCCTTGGATTCCAAGTGGACAGGAAACCGGGTAACAGGACTTTTGAGTCAACGTAGCCCCGTCCCGGGTAACACTTACTTTTGAGTCACCGCGGGAAGCCGGGACCAGCCGATGGGCCAATCATGGAGCAAAGGGCTAGTCTGCTAACCGATAGCTGTCAATTTGATTTTTAGTTTTCGAATCAAGTCTTCGACCTCATTTTCTTCCAGCAGCAAGGTGTTATTTGCTTCCACAGCCAGAACGCTGATCCGCGCGGCACCACAGTTTTCGATGGTTCGTGGGCCGATGCAGGGAATATCAAATCTCAAATCGTGCTTTGCTTTGGCGACTTTGACTGCGACCGCCGAACCCGCCTTGCCGGCAAGTTCGCCCCCGCGCTTAAGGCAGAGGTCCGTTCCTTCAAATCCTTCGACCGCCAGCACGGTTCCATTTTTCACCACGACGGTTTGGCCGATTTCAAGGCGTGAAATTTCCTTCGCAATGCGGAAGCCGAACGACACATCGGCTTCTTCTTCCGCCGTGAGCTTGCCACCTCTTTGCCAACCAGGTCCGGGCATCAGCGGCTTAAGCCAGGGCGTGGCTTCGATAAGCTCGATTCCATCCTTTTTCAATTCGTCGGCAATGGCGCCAAAAAGTGTGTGGGCGTTTTTTTCCTTGAGCTTGAAGAGCATGGCGATCGCCCGCAGGTCCGGACGCAGGTCGAACAAGTTCTTGGGCGCAATTTGCCCCACCATGACGCACTGGGTCACGCCTCGTTTTTTAAAGGTTTCTATCAGCTTCCCGAGCTGCCCGATCTTGATCCAAGCGATCTCATCGACCTCGGACGCGAGCTCAGGATCGGTTTCTCCTTCGAACGCGGCTGCCACCAGCCGTTTGACGCCAAGAGCGCGCGCCTGACGAGCGAAGAGCCGTGGAAGCGAGCGATTGCCCGCGATGATCCCAAGCGTCGGAAGCGGTTCAGTCATTGGGCGTGTTGCAGGTGCGATCGGAAGCGTTTCAAACTATTTCTTCATCTCTCCCGGAGTGGGAAAGTGCTGCGCGGCATCGTCGAGGACCAGAACCCAATCGTTGCCGCGCCCTTGAGCAGAAGGCTCGAATTTGCGGTTGCCAAGACTCGGCATCTCTCCGAGCACTGCAGCTTCGCCCGTCCGCGGATCAAACCAGGAGGCTCTGATCCGTCCACCAGAAATCTTGCTTAACTGGACTGTGAATGGTTTTCCGGTTGGCGTGTAAACAAAAAGGAAGCTCCCATCCTGAGCTCGCGCGGCTTGGATATGATCGCCTTCAGCGCCCGCGTCGCCCACGATGATGGTTTGATCGGGGACGAGTTTTTGATAGGGCCGGGATTCGAAGAGTCGCCGGGCAAATCCGACTTGCGCAGCGCCGGGAGAGTCGATGGCTTTTTTCCAATGAGCGCGGGCCGATGAGATCGGCTTGCGATCCGGCTGCGAGAACTGCCAGATATTGTGATTGCCGTAGGTATGGCCGCACGCACCGGCCAGCAAAGACCAGTAAGCGGCCTGCCGGACGTCCCAATCATCGAACCACCCGTTGGCCGGTTTCCAATTGATGGGGTGATCCTCGTAACGCGGTTCGCCATCCAAGGTCGGCTTCTGCGGGGTCAATCCGGAGTTTTTGGCGGCGAATTCGTAATTCGGGATGTTCGTGGCAGCGTGCCCCGACTGCACCATGTTGAAACCTAACCATTCATCCTTGTGGAACCATTGCGCGGAGTTGCCGGGGCCTTGCGGATGGAACGTGATTAGATGGTTGCCGTCATCGCCCCGCTTCAAGCCCGCTGCCATCGCGCGGATGATTTCGAGGTGCCGGTCATTCTCCGGATTGCGATCGCCACCGAAAATCCAGATAATGGGCTTGGCTTTATAGCGATTGCCTAGAAATGCCCCGAAGACTTCCGCGTTGGCCGGTGTGAAAATCTCGGGGCCGACGCCCCACTTCTTGTTCCACTTATCTCCCCAGGTCGGCAGCATGCCAACGTAGAGTCCAAGCTCTTCGGCTTTGTTGACCACGTAATCGATATCTTTGAAATATGCCTCGACGGGTTGAGCTGGATCATTCTTCTCCAATGGCAAATGGCCGTAAGCATTCGTGACGGTTAATCCATCGAACTCAGCGAGAACCACAGCTTGTATGACGGTGAAGCCTTTCGCCACACGATTGGAGAGATAAAAATCCGTCTCCTTACGATTCAGCCGATGGAACAGTTCCCAAGCCGTGTCCCCGAGGTAGAAAAATGGAGCGCCATCCTGCTTGCTGAGAAAGCGCTGATTTGGGCTGACTTTCAGAGGCGACAGTTTCTCTGCCCCGGCTGCAGATCCGATGTTGCTCGTCAGCAGTGCCAAGCAAATGCAGGAGGGTGACAGTGTGGATAATTTCATATTTAAGCAGGCTGCCTAACTACAGCGAATCTGTCCCAAAGGAGTCGCATTCATCGAGCGCGAGGGAAACAGCCTCTTTGCGCCGACGGCTTCGAATGGGCTGCCAACAAAACCAAAAAGAACAAAACCAAATTTTTTCATCGCCAAAGTATCTTTCCTAATCTTTAATACAAAATTATGCGAACAATCAACACTTCTCCTATTTCCCAAACATCGCTTCGTGTCGCTGCGCGAGGGGCGTTTACCTTGATCGAACTGTTGGTGGTTATTGCCATCATCGCAATCCTCGCAGGCATGCTGCTGCCAGCTCTCGCCAAGGCAAAGAGCAAGGCGAGCGGGATCTCCTGCCTCAACAACGTGAAACAACTAGCGACCGCCTCGTTTGTTTATGCCACTGATTTCGACGATAAATTCCCAGCGAACGGGGAAGGCAATGACAGTCTTAACCTAGCGAACCCACCGGCTGGCTACATGGCAAAGGTCTGGGCGGAAGGCCGTGATGCATCTAATTTAACCACTCCCGAATCTGCTACAGGAATGGTTTCGGACAAAGTCTCCCTGCTGGCACCCTTTATGGGGGCTTCCAAAGCAAGCTTCCGATGTCCGGGTGACAAGACGACGATCAGGGTCGGCAATCAGAAAGTCTCTCGTCCTCGGAGCTACGGTATGAATACTTTCATGGCTTGGGAAGGGCCTATGCGGCACAGCGAACCCAGCGCCAAATATCGCACTTTCAAAAAGACCAGCGATGTGACCCAGCCTGGCTCTTTCTTCCTGTTCGGCGAGATTCACCCGTTCAGTGTTTGTCGGCCGCAGTTTGGGGTTCATATGGATGGAACAACAATTTACCACGTTCCTGCCAACTTCCACGGCGCGGTTTCGAACTTTTCATTTGCCGATGGCCACGCCGAGTCCCATAAGTGGGCGAATGCTAAGTTTAATAACCCGAAAATCGCCGAGACCGATGGTTTCTGGCATAATCACAATGCCGCGTTGCCTGGCGCTACCGTCGCGGAAATTACGACGGACCTGAACTGGCTCAAGACCCACACCACGGAGATCCGCTAATCCGCTCCTCCTTTGCCGCGAGTCGTCGCGCTCGACGCTTTGAAATGTAAACCCGTCTCGACGGGTTCTGGCGAAATCAGGGGAAACGTTCTTTTACGGCTCAAGTGCCTTTTCCACGACTAGCCGATGTCACTTTGTCTGGACTTGTTGCTTGGTTCCCGCCAACGAGACGAGCGACTCAGCGCGCTGTCGGAACGGAATCGAGGATCGTTCGGAGCTTCTCCATCAGGTGCTCCTTCTTGAACGGCTTTTGGAGAAATCCTACCAAATCTTGTTTCGATAATCGGTTCGCCGCTTCCTGCTCTGTGTAGCCGCTCATCAGAATGACGGGGATATCTGGTCGAATAGCTTTCATTTGCGCGAGCGCCTCTTCACCAAGCATTCGCGGCATTGTCATATCGAGAACCACCATCAAAATATCATTGGCGTGGGCTTGAAAGGCTTCCACTCCGGCCAAACCCTCCCCGGCTTGCAACACCGTGAAGCCAGACGATTCCAATATTCGCACGATCACTCTCCGCACCGGCGGATCATCTTCCACCACCAAAATAGTTCCTGTGCCACGCCAGCCCGCGTCTGTCGGCGTTGCCGATGTAGTCTCTGGAATTACCTCCTCAGAGGCGCAGGGGAGGAGCAGAGTGAACGTGCTTCCCCGAGCTAACTCGCTATTGACCCTGAGTGCTCCGTTATGCCCGCGAACAATACCCAGCAAGGCGGATAAACCGAGTCCGCGACCCGTGAACTTGGTGGTGAAGAACGGGTGGAAAATCTTGGACTTAGTCTCGGCGTCCATGCCGCAGCCAGTGTCGGTAACCTCCAAATAGATGTAAGTGCCGGGCTCTGGCAGTTGGGTGGCATAATCTTCAAACGGACTTTCCGACGTGATCCGCACTGTGCCTGTTGTGACACAGATGGTGCCAGCCCGGTCGCCGATTGCCTCAGAGGCGTTAATGACAAGGTTCAAGACGACCTGCAGGATTTGCGCTGCGTCGGCCTCCACAGGCAAAAGATCCTTAGCTAACTTGAACGCGATGGTGATTTTCTTGTGGATCGAAACCTCAATTAGATGCTTCATTCCTTCGACCAACGACGAGAGCGATGTCTGTTGCATCTCGAATCGACCCATACCCGAATAAGTCAGCATTTGATTGCACAATTCGGCCGCTTGCAGAGAAGTTTTTTCGATCTCTGAGAGATACGGCACCGTGGGAGAGTCCGGCGAAAGGTCCGTTCGCGCGAGGCTTGCGTTTCCCAGAATGGCAGTCAGAAGGTTGTTGAAATCGTGGGCAAAGCCTCCAGCCATAAGGCCGAGGCTTTCGAGCCTATGGGATTCCTGGAGATTGCGCTCGAGGGCGAGTCGTTGCGATTCGCTTTGCCTGTGTTCGGCAATATCACGGCCAACGCCCTGCACCTCGACCAGTTTTCCGTCCCTATAAATCGGCCGGATCCTGGTTTCCAGCACGATCCGGTGTCCTCCTTGCGCCAACATCTCCAATTCGAAGCCGGGTGCTGTCCCTCCTGCGACGACCGTTTGCAACTGCTGCTCTAAGAATGGCCTTCGCTCCGGCACCACCAGGTCGAAGAAATTCATACCGATCGCTTCTGCGCTTGAATAACCGATGGTCGTTTCACCGGCTTGGTTGATGGAACTGATGTTTCCTTGCAAATCGTGGGTGTATATGAAGTCGCGAGCGCCTTTCACTAATTCGCGATATCGCTCCTCCATGATCGCCTCGGTCTCGAGTTGCTGCCGTATGATCTCGTTCTGCTTCCGCGATCGGCTTCGAAGCGAGTTAACCACACCAGCGGCAGCCAGAATCAAGATCGCCATGCTCCCGAGCACCAGGACAATATGCTGAGTTGACCACGAAGAGGAGTTGATCATCAGTGATCCTTCCATCCCTGGTCGCGCTCTGTTGTCAACCGGAGCCGCCGAGTGCAAATCCTGGCGCGCAGGCTGGCTAGAAACCATCTCTGCCGAGGCCAGAAGGATGGCCAACTGAACGGTGAGTCGGAGCGATTCTAAATACATCGACGGAGTTTGCTGATCAAAACCGAGTTTACCCAGCTAAACAGAATGGATTGAACTTCTCGGAACGGAGCGCAATTGACAAGCATCGAGTTGCTCCCAAATCAGTGCGCAATATTTTTATGCGTGGCAAATTCCACGCGTAAAGGCGGCGATCAGCGATTTCTCGTGTCATACATGTTGAAGACCGGCATGAGATTTGAGGTATCAATGATCAACGTGTGTTCAGCAGCCTGCGTGACTCTTACGAGCTGATTTGGCCAGGTATCGAACAGCCAGGCAGCACGGAGTTGAGGCCGCTGGGAATAACTGCGGTAAGGGAGGGGTGGCCTCATCGCCTAGCCTCTGTCTCGAATCTCCCATCCGGGAGATGTCAGTCGGAAACCTCATCGGTTACAACATCAGACAGCCGGAAAATATCCAAACTCTAGGCACCCTTCGGGATTGATCCTCCCAGTCCGGACACGGAAATGATTCCACTCAAGGCACCGGGAAACCTATCGTGCCGACTAGCGACGTTGCTTTGCCGCAACTTGGAATGAGCAAGAATAGAGCTTGTTGATCTTATCAGCGCGAGCTGGGCCTTGTTCGGCGTAACATTTGTTCGCGGCGCTGCTTGAATTCCGAGCCTGCTTTCCACTCAGGCCATCGCTCCTCCTCGGCGACTCGCCAACCCACTTCCATGAGCATCTGCAAATCCCTGACCGCCCCCGATAAATCCCAGTCCGACTTAATTTCGTCGGACACTTTGTGGTAGTCTTGAGTCGTATATTCTTCTCTTTTTCTGCGTCCGTAGTCGGCGGACTGCCCGATGAATTCGCTGCCATCTTTAAGGTAGAGCGCGGGAACTCCCTCCTTGGCGAACTCGAAGTGATCGGAACGATAGTAGAACCCTTTCTCAGGCGTCGGCTCGGGCGTAATGGCGATGCCGCGGCTTCGAGCGCTCTCGATCAGCAGGTCATCGAGAGTGGAATGGCCAAGTCCAACCACAGACACATCACGGGTCATTCCCCAAGGATTGATGGTATCGACATTGATGTTCGCAAGCGTTTTCTCCAAAGGGTGCAGGGGATGACTTGCATAATACTTGGCTCCCAACAAACCCTGCTCCTCAGCCGTGACGGAAAGAAAAAGGACCGAGCGGCGCGGCGGCTTTGGCAACTGCCGAAAGGCCTTGGCGAACTCGAGCAACGCCGCCGTTCCAGACGCATTGTCCAAAGCTCCATTGAAAATCTGATCGCCTTCGCGCCGTTCATCTTTCCCCAGATGGTCCCAGTGGGCTGTGTAAATGACACATTCCTCTTTCCGCCGCGGATCGCTCCCGGGAAGCTTGGCGATCACGTTGCGCGAGTCCACTGTCCGGATCGTATTCTGCACTTTGAAACTTACCTTGGCTGCTAACGTCACCGGCTTGAACGAGCGGCTGAGCGCAGCCGTTTTCATCTGGTCAAAACTCATCCCAGCATTGGCGAATAATTGCTTGGTCCTATCGAGGCTCATCCAGGCGGCCACCGACAGCTCTTGCTGGTTTTTGTCCGGGCGATTTAAACTGAAGTTTTCCCGGCCCCAGCTATTGATCACAACAAACCACGGGTAACCCGCCGGGCCAGTTTCATGGATCACAAAAGCAGCAGCCGCGCCGAGCTTTGCCGCGATCTCAAACTTATAGGTCCATCGACCGTAGTAAGTCATCGCCTTGCCCTTGAACATTGATTCGTCGAGGCGCGAAGGATCATTCGGGTCGGGCAGCGGTGGATCCCCAACGAGCATGAGTAAAGTTTTTCCACGCACGTCCTGACCTTTGTAATCATCCCACCCATATTCAGGGGCCTGAATCCCGTAGCCGACATACACGATGTCGCTCTGATCAAGTTTCACTTCCGGATCGAGACGCGGCGACCAGGCCGTCATGTCCTGCGGATATTGAAGCGGAACAGTTCCGCTTGCCATGTGAAGTGCCGCAGTCGCCTCTGACTTTACGCCCGCCAACGGAACCTTCTGAATCCACGAGCCATCGGGATTGCCAGGTGCCAAGCCCATTTGTTGGAACTGATGAATCAGGTAATTGACCGTGAGTTCCTCGCCGCGGGTGCCGGGCAGACGGCCTTCGAACTCGTCGGAAGCCAATACACGGATATGGCGCATCAGATCGTTGGTGTTGATGGTCGCGGCGGCGGCCATTGCCACAGAGAGGTCAGCACCGATGATCTTCGGTGGAACTGGTCTTGCACGATCGCTCCCATTCAACTCCTGTTGTGACGCAATCGCCGAAGCCCCCAGCGCGATAACCGCAAGAAAGCAGACCGTAAAGTATTTCATGACATTGGTCCTAAGCTGAGCTGGCTTCGGCAGCAAGTCATTTGGTGGAATTTGATGCGTGGCAAGACTCATCGCTGCCGCAAAAGATTGACTCGCTCTACTCCGCTTTGATCGTAATACTCGCTAACCGACCATGAAAACGAGCCTATTGCTGCTGTTAACGACGTTTGGCCTGAGTGCGGCGGAATTCCCTGCTCCTTACAACACCGAGCCGGATCAGTCGAAACCGATGTCGCCGGCCGAGGCGACCACAAAGATGAAGCTGCCTCCCGGATTCAAGGCGACTCTGTTTGCCGCCGAGCCCGACGTGCAGAACCCAATCGCGATGGCGTGGGACAGGCGCGGGCGACTGTGGGTCGCCGAGAACTACACCTACGCCGAGCGCCAGACCAAGTTCGACCTTCGGCTGCGCGATCGCATTCTCATCTTTGAAGACACGGATGGCGACGGACGATTCGACACGCGCAAGGTTTTCACCGACGAGGTGCAGATGCTCACCAGCGTCGAGGTGGGACACGGTGGCGTTTGGGTGATGTGTCCGCCCAGAGTGTTGTTCATTCCCGACCGCAACGGGGATGATGTGCCGGACGGCGCGCCCGAAGTGGTGCTTGACGGTTTCAATCCTCCGCCGGAGAACTACCACAACTTCGCCAACGGGCTCCGCTTTGGGCCTGATGGCTGGTTGTACGGCCGCTGCGGCGCTTCGAGTCCGGGCGATATCGGCTTGCCTGGGACGCCCTTGGACCGGCGCGTTCCGATGCGCGGCACCATGTGGCGGTATCATCCGCAGCGCAAGGTTTTCGAGGCCCTGAGCGGAGGCACCACCAATCCGTGGGGCCACGATTGGAACGAGCATGGCGAACTGTTCTTCATCAACACCGTCAACGGCCATCTCTGGCATGATTTCGCTGGCGCGCACTTTGATCGACCCCACACGATCGATCCTAACCCGCGCGTTTATACGCTCATTGAACAACATGCCGATCACTGGCACTTCGACACGGCGGAAGGGTGGGGGAAGTCCCGTGACGGCAAGGCGGACGCTTACGGTGGCGGTCACGCGCACGTCGGGATGATGATTTATCTCGGTGACAACTGGCCCGTTGAATACCGCGGCCGGCTTTTCACGTGGAACATGCACGGCCACCGCGCAAACCAGGAAATTCTCGAGCGCAGCGGCTCCGGCTACGTGGGCCGCCACGGACCGGACTTTCTCTTTGCGGGTGATCCTTGGTTCCGCGGCATGGACCTGAGCTACGGGCCGGACGGCGGAGTCTTCGTTCTCGACTGGAGCGATACAGGCGAATGCCACGAAAGCACTGGGGTCCACCGCACCAGCGGCCGCATCTACAAAATCACTTACGGGGAACCGAATCGGGTAAAAGTCGGAGACCTCGCAAAACTCAGCGCCAGCGACTTGGTGAAATTGCACACGCACTCGAATGAATGGTTCAGCCGTCAGGCGCGCATTGAACTCGCCACGCGATTTGCGGCGGGCCGCGGACTCGACAACGCGAAGGAGGAGTTGCGCAACCTTTTCGCGAAGGACGACAACGCGGTGGTGAAGCTCCGAGCCCTTTGGTCTCTCCACACTATCGGAGCGACAGATGTGGAGTTTCTCCTCGCGCAGCTTCTCCAGCCGGATGAGCACATCCGCACTTGGGCGCTTCGACTCCTGACCGATGCCTGGCCGCTCGACACCGTGATGAGCCGACGGCCTTTCACGCCATGGGGAGCAGACGACGCGAAGCGGTCCACATTTGCAGCCGACGAGACAAGCCTCGCCATCTCGTTCTTAGTCATGCCTGAATTGGTTAAGCTCGCAAAAGCCGACGCATCCGGATTGGTCCGCCTCGCCCTCGCTTCGACGCTTCAACGTTTGCCCGTGTCGCAGCGCCCGGAATTGGCTGCCGCGCTAATGAGTCGAACCGAAGACGCCAACGATCACAACCTGCCGTTGCTCATCTCGTATGGGTTGATTCCGCTGGCTGATGCCGATCCTGCTCGCCTGGCGACGTTGGCGGCGCAGTGTGAGTTGCCGCCCACGCGCAAATTTATCGCCCGCCGCCTCGCTGAAGATATCGAGAAAAATCCCGCGCCATTGAACGATCTGTTGAAGCTCGCGTCGGCGAAGCCGGAAGTGTTCCAAGCTGACATTCTCAACGGCATGGCCGACGGCCTGACTGGCTGGCACAAGGCGAGAAAGCCGGCAATGTGGGACGCTCTCGCGACGCGTCTCGCTGGCTCTGTCAAAGCCTCCCTGCGCGACCGTGCGCGGGACCTCAGCGTCCTTTTCGGGGATGGCCGCGCTCTCGATGAGGTGAAGAAAGTTGCGCTCGACAAGGATGCTGACCTCAACGCCCGGAAAACTGCGTTGCAGGCGCTTATCGACAACCGCCCGGCCGACCTCCGTCAGCTCTGTGAGCAATTGCTCGACGTGCGATTTCTTAATCCCGTCGCAGCGCGCGGCCTGGCGACGTTCGACGATCCGGCGATCGGCCCCAAGCTAGTGAAGGCTTACCGCCAGTTTCATCCATCTGAGCGCGCACAACTTCTTGCGACGCTCGTTTCGCGCCCGGCTTTCGCGATGGCCCTTCTGAGCGCGGTTGCCGAAGGAAAGATTCCGCGGGCGGATATCTCTCCTTATGACGCGCGCCAGATCCAGACCCTCCGTGATTCTGCGGTGCGGAAGAAGCTCGCTGAAGTTTGGGGCGAACTCAGAGATTCTCCCGCGGACAAGCGGCAACTGATGGCGAAATGGAAGGCTCAAATCACATCCGAGGCACTTGCCAAAGCCGATAAAAGCCAAGGCCGCGTCGTCTTCAATTTGGCGTGTGCCTCGTGCCACACGCTTTACGGCGATGGGGGAAAAGTTGGCCCGGACCTAACAGGCGGAGGCCGCGACAACTTGGATTACCTTATCGAGAACACCATCGATCCGAGCGCCGTGGTGACTGCCGACTTCCGCATGTCCGTCGTGAACCTCAAGGATGGCCGGGTGTTCAACGGGCTCATCGCCGCTAAAACTGATCGCACCCTGACCGTCAAGACTATGACGGAAACGCTCACCGTAGAGCGCAGCGAGATTGAGAGCATTCAGGAATCGTCGCTTTCGCTGATGCCCGAGGGTCTGCTTGAAGTATTGAAACCAGATCAAGCAATGGACCTCATCGCCTACCTGATGCACAAGAGCCAGGTGCCACTGCCTGCCGTTGGCTCGACCTCGCTGAAGTGATCGGGAGGCGGTGTGACAACACCCCGACATTACCTTGTTAAGATGTTGCTTTGTGGGACGTGGCATGGCTTTGATGGGCGTTATGCGCTTAATGAAATGCTTTCTCACGCTCCTGCTTGCATTCGTTTCGTGGCAATCCCTAGGCGCAAGCCTGCTCTTCTCCTCGCTTCTCGGGAGTGGTGACCCGCCCAGATATGAGGAGGAGGTGGCCACGGGCGTGGCTGTGGATAACGCCGGTTACATTTACGTGGTAGGGTACTCTTCCTCGGCTGGTTTTCCTGAGACTCACCATTACGGTGAAACCAACGGAGTGCCCCGATCCTTCATCATCAAACTTGCCCCGGATGGATCAAAGGTTATTTATTCGACCACCCTCGCTAACTCTCGTCCCCGAGCCGTCGTTGCGGACGGCTTGGGCCAGGCTTATGTAACGGGCGAAGCCATTTACTATACGTTCCCAACAACCAACGCCATCCAGACGGAACGTCGGGGAGACACGGATGCGTTCGTTGCCAAACTCGATCCGGATGGAAAACTGCTCTTCAGCACGCTCCACGGTGGAAACGATCTCGAAGTCGGCCTCGGTATTTCCCTCGATTCCGTCGGAAATATTCTGGTCGCTGGGTTCACATCCTCCACAAACATGCCGGTTACGGCGAATCCCCCACAGAAAGCAGCAGGCGGAGACCACGATGGTTTCGTTCTCAACTTTGCTCCGGACGGTAGCCAGCGGTTGCTCGCTTCGTACTTTGGCGGAACAGGTCGCGAGACCATTTCGAAAATCGCCGCAGGCCCGGGTAACACGCTCTACATCGCTGGTCGCAGCAGTTCGCAATCAATTCAGGGCTTCACTCCCATCGCCATCGGACTTCGCGGAGGTACTGATGGGTTTGTGGCAAAACTCGATCCCGCTTCAGGTGTAATCAACTTTTTGACTTTCCTCGGCGGCTCAGGCAGCGACGTCTTATCGGGTCTGGCCTTCGACAAATCAGGCGGAGTTCTCGTCTCCGGTTTCACCACATCAACCGATTTCCCCACCACTGCGGGTGCCGCGAAGACGTTGCTCGCCGACAGCAAGGACGCGTTTGTCGTCAAGCTTTCATCGAACCTCAACTCGGTTGTGTTTTCCACGCTGCTGGGTGGGGTCGAGGAGGAGGATGACACAGCTCAGTATTACCTGAATGGCTCCGCGCCCGACTTCAAAGTGGATGCATCCACGCTCGCTCTCGATGGGCGCGGGAGCATTTATGTTTCGGGCGTTTCAAGTTCTCTTTCTTTTGGCGCGGGTGTCAAAATGACGGCCTTCGGCGCGTTTGGAAAGCCGGGTTATGTCGCTCAAATCAGCGGAGATGGCACCCGCATCATCGAGGTCGCGACCGCCGGCTCAAGTTATGAAAACGCGATCTACGGGCTGGCTGTGGCAGGCACAAATAAAATCGTTGCTGTTGGCACCACCGCTTTTGCGCCACGCCCGCCTTTCTTCCCGACCACCGTCGGCAGCCTGCAACCCGAATACGGTGGCAGCGTGAGCGACGCGTTTATCACCGAATTACTCTTCGACCAGGTCTCTCCGGGAAATGATAACCGCGTCAACGCCACTGAAATCAAAGGTGCCGCTTTCACTACCTCGGCAGATAATCTGGCAGCCACTGCAGAACCGCAGGAATCCACCCACGCCGGCGAGCCTCCGCAGCATTCCGTGTGGTGGAAATGGACCGCCCCGGCAAATGGCCGATTGAATCTCTCCACGGAGGGTTCAGGCTTCGACACTCTCCTTTCTTTTTACTCCACCAACCTCCAAATGGTCGCAGAGAACGATGACGCATCGTTGGATGTCACTTTCAGTCGGATCAAACCACCCGTGGCCAAAGGCGCGACTTACCTGATCGCGGTGGACGGCAAATCCGGTCAGACCGGTCAGATCCTGCTCACTCTCATGTTTTCCGCCACCACCAACGATGACTTTGCCGATCGCGTTTTCATTCCTGACTACCCCGCCTTCGTGACCGGCTCAAACGGTTATTCCTCGCCCGAACCCGGCGAACTATACCATGCCGGGCTTGGGAGGAACTCTGCCTGGTGGCTTTGGACCTCTCCCACCAATGATGGAGTGATCATCAACACCGCTGGCAGCTCTTTTCCCACATTGTTGGCGGTTTACACCGGCACCAACCTCACGTCACTAAAGGAGGTCAGTTCCGCTGTCGGTTTTCCCTTGGCTCAGACGGTTTTTTATGCCGTGAAAGGAAGCAATTACTGGATTGCTGTGGACGGGCAACTCGGCGCCACGGGAGTCATTTCTCTCTCCGTACAGAAAGCGATTCCGCCACCCAACAACGATTTCACCAACGCAACCCCGGTCGTTGGTTTCATCGTGGACACTACTGGCACGAACCTCACCGCCCAAATCAAAGCCGTGGAGCAAGGCCTCTTCAAGCAATCCGGTACGGCCGGTAGAACAATCTGGTGGTCGTGGACCTGCCCCACCAACGGCTGGGCCGAGATCAACACGCTCGATAGCACTGGCGATCCGAACTTGGCGGTCTTTACCGGTTTCGCCCTGACCAACCTCACGTTGGTGGCGGATAGCGATGACGGCTATCCTATCCCCGGCAACTATCAGAGCCGCGTATTCTTTCCCGCCGCCATGGGCGTGACGTATTCCATTCGAGGTGACTCCAGCATTTACACCCTCCCTGGTGTCATCCAATTACACATTCGATTGACTCAGCCACCTCAATTGCTGGGCCAAACCGCGCGACTCACAGGCTCCGGAAAGTTCGAGTGCGATGTCAAAGGCGTCGCAGGACACGACTACACTTTACAAGGCTCATCAAATCTCAAGGACTGGATTGATCTCCCCACCTCGCCGCTTTCAGGAGCCAGCTTCAAAGTCTCCATCCTCTGGCAGGTTTCAACCAACTCCTTCCTCCGACTCTGGGACAAGTCACAGCCCTAACCTCATTCCTGTGGCACCTTCATGAGAAAGGCCTCGAAACCCAAACGCACCGCGGCTCATTCACAACTCTCCCGATCACCCAGGAGAATTCTCATTGCGGTGATCTGCTTGATGGGTATGGGTCTTTTGGCGGTGGCGTGGAGGCGACACCAGAGCGAGCGACCCAAGCAAGGCAGGACGGAGCGTTCCGAAGCTCCGCTGACGTTCAGTCGGGACATTGCTCCGATTGTGTTTGAACACTGCACGCGCTGTCATCAGGAAGGGCAATCGGCGCCGTTCTCGCTGACAAGCTACGCCCAGTGCAAGAAGCATAGTAAAGAGATTCTTGAAGTGACGGCACGCCGCTATATGCCGCCTTGGTTGCCGGAGGCTGGATTCGGAGAATTCGTCGAGCCACGAATTCTCACAGCTGAGCAGATTGGAATCCTTCAGGACTGGGTTGCGCAAGGCACCCGGGAAGGCGATCCAGGGACGATGCTGCCCAGTCGCAAAGGGACCAATGGCTGGCAGCTCGGCCAACCCGACTTGGTGATCACGATGCCACAGGCTTATACCCTCCAGGCGGAGGGTCGAGATGTTTATCGGAACTTTGTCATCCCTATCCCGACGCACGAACAGAGATATGTCGCCGCTGTCGAGTTTCTACCGGGCAATCCGAAAATCGTGCACCATGCCTTCATGAAGATCGATCGCACTCGATATTCATCCCGGCTCGACCAGCAAGATCCCGAACCGGGTTTCAGCGATAAGAAAACTCCGGACAGCGCGCAAATGCCCGACGGCCAGTTCCTGACCTGGCAGCCGGGAAAAGTCCCTTCCCGGTGTGTCGAAGGATTCGCTTGGACCCTGGAGAAAGGGAGCGACTTCGTGCTCCAGCTTCATCTGAATCCCACGGGCAAACCAGAGACAGTTCAAGCCTCGATAGGCTTTTATTTCACAGATAGGCCGCCTCTGAAATCGCCTTTCAAAATCTGTCTCACCTCCTTCACTATCGACATCCCCGCTGGGCAAGCTGACTACTTGGTTGAAGACAGGTATGAGTTGCCAGTTGATCTCGATGTTTTCGGGGTGCTTCCCCACGCCCATTATCTTGGCAAAGATTTGCGGGGTTTCGCGCTGTTGCCGGATGGGACCAAACGCTGGCTCATCTGGATCAAGAACTGGGATTTTAGCTGGCAAGGGGATTATCGCTATAAATCCCCGATTTTCCTGCCAAAGGGAACCCAGATATGCATGGAGTTCCGTTATGACAATTCCACTCAAAACCCCCGCAATCCGAATACGCCTCCGCTACCGATCGGCTACGGGCCTCAATCCACCAACGAGATGGCCGAACTCTGGTTCCAAACAGCACCACGCAATGTGAGGGAAAAGCTGGCTTTGGCCGATCATTATCAGGCTAAGACAACTCAAGTCCTTCAGGACGCGAGCGTTCATCGCTTGCGCAGCAACCCGCGGGATGCCGATGCGCGTCTGACCCTTGGCAAGCTCCTCTATGCCCAGGACAAGCCTCGCGAAGCGCTTCCGCATCTCCAGCGAGCCGTTGAGTTCAGCCCGCTGGACGATGATGCGTGGTATTATCTGGGTGCGACACTGCTCGAGTTGGGCAGATTAATCGACGCTCAGAGGCGGCTCCAACGGGCGATCGAGATCAACCCCGAAAATTTCCAGGCGTTTAATCATTTAGGCATGACTTTTCTCAACCAGGGAAACGTTGTTCAAGCCGAGATCCATCTGAGGGAAGCACTCCGCCTTAACCCGGAAGATCCCATCGCCAGCGAAAACCTAAGTATCGTTCTGAAAAGAAAAGGCGCGGGTCGATAGTTCGATCCGTGCCTATCCGGTTAGCTGCCAAAGCATCAGTGGAGCGCGGCTGTCGTGAAACCCAGCCACGGAAGCTATTGCACTGCTGTGGCTGGTGCTTCGCACACGGCCGCGCTCCTTCAGAATTGGCAGCTAACCGGATAGGCACGGTTTGTTCGATGGCCGTCCGCCGCACCTTGTCGAAGACCTGATTGCCGAGGTTGCACTGCTGGAGATTGCCCAGCGAACAATCAGAACTCTTTTCCAAAAACACTAAACTCAATCTCCGAAAACCGGAGCCAGTTGATTTTTCACGGAGGAGCCTCCGATAGCCATAGAGAAAGGATCGAGGGGCAGGGGAACGTGATCCTGTTTCTTGCGCCGGCGGATTGAGCCGGGAAGTCATCGGGCGAGATCCCAACTCATGAGCTCCTCGACGGCCTGCTGAAATTCGGCGACGGGGAGGCCGTATGAGGTTCTGACTTTACGGGGTGCTGCCCGGCCGTGGCCACAATCGCGAGGTGTGGCGACTAACGGGAAACGCCGGCCGTTGTAACACGCCGAACCCTTGGCTCAGACACTGATCTTCCAGGGCCCCCGCATTGCCTGCTCGATGTAGGAATTGGCTTCGGCGTCCTTGGTGAAGCGTTGTTTCTTGGAATCGAAATGGAGCGGCCGGCCGGTTTCGACCGCGATCTTCGCCAGGTTGATCAATGTGCAGGATTTATGGCCATTGATTTCGTTGAGGGCGAATTTCTGGCGCGTCTTGACCGCCTTGACGAAGTCCGTGACCTGTGAAGGCGGGTCGGGGAGGTCTTTGATTTTGTCGATGAGGTTCGGGATGCTCGACTCGAGGGATTTGGTCAGCGTGCCCTTGGGGCCCGAGAGGAAAGGCGCTGTGTCTTTGTTCTCGCCGTCCAAAACGATTTCACAGCCGTCGGCGTACCGAAGTGAAATCCGACGCCAAGGCAGGACCGCGTCGCGATCCTGGGGACCGGTGTCGGCTTCGACATGTACCGGGCTCTCTTCGTCTTTGCCCAAAAGGTATTGCACGGGATCGAGGTAATGCTGACCCATGTCGCCCAAGCCACCGCCATCGTAATCCCAATAGCCGCGGAAAGTCTGATGCACGCGATGCGGATGATACGGCTTGTGGGGCGCGGGCCCGAGCCACATCTCGTAGTCCAATTCCGGAGGGATTGGCTGCGGCGTCAAGCCCGTGCGCCCGCACCATTGATTTTGTTTCCAATCAAATCCGGTGTTGCCCCCGAGGGTAATTTTCAACGGCCAACCAAAGACTCCCGCCATGATTAACTTCTTGATCGGCTTGGCCGGCACACCCATTCCGTAAAACGGACTGTCAAACCGAAACCACGTGTTCAGGCGGAAAATACGTTTGTATTTGGCCATCGCGGCTTTGACCGCTTCACCTTCCGCGATGGTTCGTGACATTGGTTTCTCGCACCAAATATCCTTGCCCGCCTTCGCCGCGGCGATCGAGATGAGCGCATGCCAATGCGGCGGTGTCGGAATATGAACGATGTCGATATCCTTGCGCGCGATGACTTCGCGGAAATCGCGGTAACCTTTCACATCGGGCCCGGCCGCTTTGAGCGCCGTTTGCAGGTGCTTCTCGTCAACGTCGCAAACCGCGAGCAATTTGCAGGCGGTGTTAATCCCCGTCACATGCCCCATGCCCATCCCGCCGGTGCCAATCACGGCGCGCGTGAGGACTTCACTGGGCGGCGTGAATCCCGCTCCCCCCAGCACATATCGCGGAACGATGTTCAAAGTCGCGATCGAGGCGATGGAAGTCTTCAAAAAACTGCGGCGTGTCCATTTGTGGGTTTTGTTCATGCGTTTCATTTACCAGAGAATTGCCGCGCTGCCTATGGGAAATCTGCGTTTGGCAATAACAAATCAACGTCCGCCGTCTCTGACCCTTTTGGCATGGCATGATTCGGGGCGAACAATGCTTGCAGCAATTCTCATTTTGGCTGACGGCACTTTCCGTTCGGCGTATGTTAATCCCGGCTTTGGCTGGTTTTGACGTGGGGACCGGGTAAAGCAGAATTGCTAGAAGCGAGTTCGTGGCGTTCAATGGCCAGGTCATTTACTCTCAACCTGCCTCCGACCGCAAAAAAACAACCCGAGGACGTGGGGGTCCGGGCTCTATCACACAAATTAACTCACTATCTTCCGCATCACTTCCGCGCCTTCCACACCGACGAGTTTCTGGTCGAGACCGCCGTAGAAGTAAGTCAGCTTGTCCGGGTCGAGACCCATCTGGTGCAGCACGGTTGCGTGGAGGTTCTTCACGTGGAAACGGTCGGTGACGGCGGAGCCGCCGAGTTCGTCGGTCTCGCCGACGGTCGTGCCGCCCTTGATGCCGCCGCCGGCCATCCACATCGTAAATCCGTAGGCGTTGTGGTCACGGCCCGTGCCGCTGGCGTATTCGGCTGTCGGCTGTCGGCCAAACTCGCCGCCCCAGATGATAAGCGTGCTATCGAGGAGGCCGCGTTGCTTGAGGTCTTTGAGCAGACCGGCGATCGGCTTGTCCGTGCGGCCCGCGTGGTGCGTGTGGTTCTTGACGAGGTCGCCGTGGGCATCCCAGTTGTCGTCGTTGTGCGCGCCGCCGGAGTAGAGTTGGATGAAGCGCACACCGCTCTCGACGAGCCGGCGCGCGAGCAAACAGCGCCGACCGAAGTCCTCCGTGCGCTTGTCGTTCATCCCGTAGAGCTCCTTTGTCGCCTCGGTTTCCTTGCTCAGGTCCACGGCGTCGGGAGCGCTGCTCTGCATCTTGAATGCCATTTCGTAACTGGCGATGCGCGCGGCGAGGTTGCTGTTATCAGCTCGCGGAGCCTGGTGTTCGTGGTTGAACTCGTGGAGGGTGTCGAGGAAGCGCCGTTGCGATGACTCGCTCATCGTCTCAGGGCGCTGGAGATCCAGGATAGGATCGCCCGCCGAGCGCATGATGGTGGCCTGGTAACTGGAGGGCATGTAGCCACTCGACCAGTTCTTCGCGCCGCTGATGGGACCGCCGGTCGGGTCGAGCATCACCACGAAGCCGGGTAGATTCTCGTTCACGCTGCCGAGTCCATAGTTCACCCACGAGCCAAGGCACGGGCTGCCGGAGAGCACCTTGCCCGTGTTCATCTGGAGCATCGCGGAGCCGTGGATAGGAGAGTCGGCCATCATCGAATGGATGAACGAGATGTCGTCCACGCAGCCGGCGAGATTGGGGAAGAGGTCGCTCACCCACTTACCGCACTGGCCGTAAGATTTGCCAGTCCACTTGGGGCCGACAACCCGGCCTTCGTTCTTCTTACCACCACGTCCGAAGGTCTTAACCGGAATGGTTTTCCCGTCGAGTTTGTAGAGCTCCGGCTTGTAGTCAAACGTGTCCACCTGGCTCGGTCCACCATACATGAAAAGGAAAATGACGCTCTTCGCATTGCCCGTGAAATGCGGCTGCCTGGGTGCCAGCGGGTTGACGAAGGGTGTGGCAGCGCTGGCGGAGAAGAACTTGTCAGCGGTGAGCAGGCCCGCCATCGCCAGACCGGTGAAGCCAGCCCCAGCTTCCCAGAGAAACTCACGGCGCGTGCGATGGCAGAAGTTTGGTGTGTTCATAGGTATATGCCGCCTGGTTCAATCCACATAAACTAGTTCGTTCAAATTCAGCGCCATCAGGCAGAAATACTTCAGTGCCACTTCCACCGAGGCGTTGTCTTTGGCCCGCAGCGCCGCGATGAGTGCGAGGCTGCGCTGCACCTCGGCGTCGGTGGGCGGTCGGGCGGTGACGAGCTGGAGGCCGAGGCGGACCTGATTGGCCACGTCGTCCCTGGCCTCGCGGCGGAGGCGCGCGGCGAAGAGGTCGGCCTGCTCGTTTAGGAAGCTACCGTTAATCATGCCCAGCGCCTGGGTGGGTTGAACGGTCGCAAAACGCACGGGCGCCGAGCGGTCGGTCTCGGCCACGTCGAAACTCTCGAGGATGGGTGGGCGTAGCGAGCGCTTCACTTTGATGTAGATGCTGCGGCGGGCTTGCTCCTCCGGCGGGGATTTACCCCAGCCTTTGCCGGGCACGGATTGTCCGGCCAGCACCTCGCGCGGGATGTCCACAAAGATGCTCGGGCCGGACATCTTCAGATTTAGCGTCCCATTGATCGCGAGGATGGAATCACGAATCTCCTCGGCGGTGAGTCGGCGCGAGTCGAAGCGCCAGAAGAGGTCGTTCGTGGGGTCGGCTTGCAGCGCGGCCGCGTTGCCCTGCGAGGCCCTGCGATAGGTCTGTGAGGTCATGATGAGCCGGTGCATGGCTTTCATGCTCCAGCCGCGCGCGACGAATTCACTCGCCAGCCAGTCGAGCAGTTCGGGGTGCGTAGGGCGGTCGCCCTGCGTACCGAAGTTGCTGGCCGAGCGCACGAGGCCACGCCCGAAGTGGTGCTGCCAGATGCGGTTCACCATCACGCGCGCAGTGAGCTGGTTGCCCGGCGAGACAATCCAGTTCGCCAGCACGGTACGGCGACCGCTGGTGCGCGCATCGGCGGCGGGCTTGGGAAGGATCGGCGCGGGCGAGTTGAGCACTTCGATGAAACCCGGTTCTACGACGTCACCAGCCAAGTTCGGGTTGCCGCGCCCGAGCAAATGGGTGGGGAGTGGCGTCGAGCCTCTCTCGGATACCACGAGAGCTTTCTCACCCGACTCGCGCTCCGGCTTGAGCTGCTCCAACTCCTTCTTGAGCGCCTGATAGTTGGCAAATTGCTCCGCGCCGAGCACTCGCGGGCCATCGCTCTTGATGAGCTGGCTGAAATCCCGCGCGGACGTCTTGACTTTGGTGACGCGGACAGGCTCGCCGTCAGGAGAAAGCGCGCGGCGAACGAAGCCGGGGCCGGACCAGCCAACCTTGAGGCCGAGGCCATTCTGGCACTGGAAGTATTCGAGCTTGATGGGCAGACGGCCCGCCCGCAGGCGGACGGTCGCGGCCTTTTCCTCGCCCCCGGCGTGGATGCCGTCGTAGAGAATGACTTGCCGGCCATCCACCGAGAGGCGTGAGCCGTCGTCGCTGTCGAGGTGGAAGGTGTAGTCGCCTTCTATCGGGACGATGAGTGAGCCTTCAAAGACGAAACCGAAGGCCGTGTCACGGGTGCGCAGGCTGATGTCGAAGAGGCCGCTTGGCACCTTTCCGCTTTCCTCGGCCTTGACGAGGGTGAAGTCTGGCAACCTCTCCCACGTGTCGCGGTAGTAACGGAACTGGAGTTCGTCAAGGTCGCGGTTGAGAGGGGTGTCGGCCTTTTCTCCCTGAGCGAGCCGCGTGCGGAAGAGCTTTTCCACCTCGGTCAGCTTGCCTTGCAATTCATCGCGCCGGCGCTCGACTTCGCGCAGATGAGTGGCGTGCTCGGCTTCTTCCGCGCTGTTGGCGAACAGCCGGACTTCATCCGTCGGCCCGCCATTGCGGTAGTGGTTCACGTTCTGGAAAAACGAGAGCATTCGATAGTAGTCCTGCTGCGGGATGGGGTCGATTTTGTGGTGATGGCATCGGGCACAATCGACCGTCAGGCCGAGGAAGACTTGGCTCGTGGTGGCCACGATGTCGTCGAGGCTATCGAATCGCGCCAACTCGCGGTCAGCGGGTTCGTCGTCCCAGATGCCTAGCCGGTAGAAACCAGTGGCGATGATGGCGTCCAAGTCGGCATTGGGGATCTCGTCGCCGGCGAGCTGCTCGCGAAGGAAACGGTCGTAGGGTTTATCGCTGTTGAAGGCGCGGATGACGTAGTCGCGGAAGCGCCAGGCGTGCGGCTTGTCGCCATCGCGCTCATAGCTATTGCTCTCGGCGAAGCGGACGAGGTCCAGCCAGTGCCGACCCCACTTCTCACCGTAGCGCGGCGAATCGAGCAACCGGTCAATCATCTGCTCCCACGCAAGCGGTGACGTGTCCGCGAGAAACGTCTCGACGTCGGCGGGAGTTGGGGGCAGTCCGGTCAAGTCGTAGTAAGCGCGGCGCACCAACTCGCGCGGCGTGGCGGTCAGGTTGGGAGCGAGGTTTTTCGCGGTGAGCTCCGCGAGAACAAAGGCGTCGATGGGGTTGGCGATGGGCGATATGCCGTCGTTCATTTGAGGCACGACCGGTCTCTTTACTGGCTGAAACGCCCAGTGCGCGCGGTCCTTCGCGGTGATTTGAAATTCCTTCCGCCCAGCAGCGACAGGCGCTTCGCCCGCGGGCATTGGAGCGCCAAGTTTCACCCACTCAGTCAAGTCAGCGACCTGGCGAGCGTTGAGCCGCTGCTTGGGGGGCATTTTGAGGTCCGGGTTTTGGTAGCTGACAGCAAGGACGAGCCGGCTCTTGACTGGGTCGCCCGGGACCAAGACCACACCGCCTTCGCCACCCGCGCGAATCGCGCCCGGGGAATCGAGTCGCAGATCACCCTTTTGCTTGTCGGGTCCGTGGCAGGAGTAGCACTGCTCAGCGAGCAGCGGCCGAACCTTGCGCTCAAAGAAGTCGAGACCGACAGGGCTAGGCTCCGCGGCAAAGAGAGGCTGGCCGGTGACGAGACCGACGGCAAGCCCTAGGGCGAGCGCGATGGAACGTGGCGCGTTCCCGCCAAGAAAGGGGAGGGCCATCACGGCTTGGGCCTGAGCAATTTTTGCACGGGCATCGAATTACCGAAGTTCTTGAAATCCTTGAAAGACCACACAACCTGCTTGTCTTTCGTCACCTCGATGAACTGCGGGTTGGCTGGGCCGGCGTGGCAGTTGCCAATCATCGTGTTGCCATTAGCGAGTCGCTCGACGCACGTAACCCACGCCAGCGTGATTCCGGGCAGGTCGTTCTGCTCGACCTTCCAGACGATCTCCTTCGCGGGTGTGACTTCGAGCACACTGTGGCCATTGCCGCCGCCTATAAGTGTGTTGCCGTTCGCGAGCCGCGTGGCGCTGAAGATCGAGTTGCCGAAGCCCTCGGGGCCGTGGCCGCCTTTTCTGGGTTTGTCGAAGAGCGGCACATCAAACTCCCAAACTACCTTGCCGGCCGCGTCATATTCACGCACGAGCCCGTCGGCCTCCTGGGCGACAAGGTAATGACCGTTAGCGATTTTACGAACGAGGCGCGTGTCGCTGTGGGCGTTGGGCTTGTTCAACTTGAGCTTCACTTCGTGTTGGATCTTGCCGTTCTTGTCAACCTCGATGATGCGGCCGGAACCAGATTCGGCAATCATCGTCAGGCCATTCTCGAGGCGTTGGAAGGCATGGACCTCAATGCGCTTGCCGTCGTTGCCGTTCATTTTGCCCGAGTTGTACTCCCACACGACGGTCTTGTCCGGCGCGACCTCGATGACTTTTTGAAAGCCGTCCTGGAGAAGCACATTGCCGTTCGGCAGGAGATGGGCATCGTGAATGCCGCCAATCTTCAGCTCCCACTCGATCGTCCCATCCTTCGCAATGATGGCGAGGCGGCTCGTGGAGTCGTCGGCCACCAAGAAGCGCCGGCCCGGCCCAGTCTGCTCGGCGTGAAGTTGAAGTGTGAAGGCGAAACCCAAGACAGCCAGCGCCGCTTGGCGCGAAAGAAATTTTAACATGGGAACAGCATAACGAAGGGCAGTCGGATTGGCCATTCGAATTTTACTAAACCACCCCCGTTGACGCCTCACTCGTTTCCCGTCACACTCAGTGTGTCCGACAACGCAACCGAACTGAAACGCACTATCATGCCTGACTCTTCCGCCAATCCGGTGTCCCTCGCCGGTCGCGTGGCCATCGCTACCGGCCAGACGCTCCACGCGAATGGCGGCTGAACGGTCTCGTGATTTCCACTCGCTTTAGTTATGAACTCAGAACAACTCATCGTATGAACAAAAAGCTCCTCCTTTCCATCCTCGCCGTCCTGCTGGGCGGTTTTACTGCCTGCAACAAGCCCGTTGACCCCGTTCCCAAGCAGGGTACCGACGCGCCGGCCAAACCCGGTAAGAAGCTGAAAGTCGCCTTTGTCTCCAATGGCGTCGCGGCGTTCTGGACCATCGCCGCCGCAGGGGTGAAGGCCGCCGGCGAGAAGCTTGGCGTGGACGCGCAGACGCTCATGCCTGCCGAGGGGATCGGAGACCAGAAACGCATGATCGAGGATCTTCTCACCAAAGGAACCGATGGCATCGCCGTCAGCCCGATTGACCCGGTGAACCAGACCGACCTTCTCAACACGGCCGCCAAGCGCGCCAAGCTCATCACCCACGACTCCGACGCGCCCAACTCCGACCGGCTCGTTTACATCGGGATGGACAATTACAAGGCGGGCCGCATGTGCGGCGATCTTGTGCGCGAAGCGATGCCTCAAGGCGGCACTGTCATGATTTTCATCGGCCGCATGGAGCAGGACAATGCTAAGCGCCGCCGTCAGGGAACGATTGATGCCATCCTTGGCCGCCCCGAGAACCCGACGAACTTCGACCCCGCCGACAAGGTCGTTGAAGGCAATGGTTTCAAAATTCTCGGTACTCTCACCGACCAGTTCGACCGCGCCAAAGGCAAGGCTAACGCCGAGGACACGCTCGCGAAATACCCCGACATCGGCGGCATGGTTGGCCTGTTCGCTTACAATCCTCCGCTGATGCTCGAGGCCCTTCAGCAGGCCGGCAAATTGAATAAAGTCAAAGTCATCGCCTTCGACGAGGACGACGCCACGCTGGCGGGCATCCAGAAAGGGACAGTCCACGGGACCGTCGTGCAGAATCCTTACATGTATGGATACAAGTCCGTCGAGGTGCTGCACGAAATTCTCAAGGGCAGCACCAGCGTGGTGCCCGCGAGCAAGTTCATCGACATCCCGGCCCGTCAGATTCGCAAGAACAACGTGGACGAATTCTGGACCGACCTGAAAGCGAAGGTCGGCGACAAAAAGTGACGAAGATCGAAGTCCGAATGACGAACGCAATACTCGTCATTCACCATTTCCATGCCCGCCCTTCTTGAAGTCCGCGCGCTGACTAAGTCTTTCCCGGGAGTGCGCGCGCTCAAGGGGGTTAGCCTCACCGTGGAGCGCGGCGAGGTGGTCGCGGTCATCGGCGAGAACGGCGCGGGCAAGAGCACGCTGATGAAAATTCTCGCCGGCGTGCAGAACGCTGACTCCGGTGAGCTCCTCCTTGATGGCCAACCCGTCGAGCTCTGCTCGGTCCACGACGCCCTCGCCATCGGCATCGCGCTCATCCACCAAGAGCTGAACCTTGCTGACAATCTGAATGTCGCGGCCAACATTTTTCTCGGTCGCGAGCCGCGCCGCTTCGGTCTGATTGACACCGCGCGCACCCACCGCGAAGCCCAGCCGTTCCTCAACGCCGTCGGCCTCGATGTAAAGCCTGACACGCTCGTCGGCTCGCTCGCGATCGGGCAGCAGCAGCTCGTGGAAATCGCCAAGGCGCTATCGACGAATGCTCGAGTGCTCATCATGGATGAGCCGACCTCCAGCCTCTCCGCGCGCGAGGCCGAGAACTTGTTCAAAGTCATTGGGGATCTCCGGAGGCGCGGGGTGGGTATTGTTTACATCTCGCACCGACTCGGTGAAGTAAAGCGACTCGCTGACCGGGTCACTGTCCTGCGTGACGGTGAGAACAGCGGCAGCCTCGCCCGCGATAAAATCAACCATGCCGCGATGGTGAAGCTTATGGTGGGTCGTGACCTCACGCAGCTTTACCCGCACGCACCCCATCAGCTCGGCGAAGTGGCGTTGCAAGTGGACCGTCTCCGCACGGCATCGCACCCGCGCCACGAAGTGAGCTTTCAAGTGCGCGCCGGAGAAATCGTCGGCCTCGCGGGACTTGTTGGCGCCGGGCGAACGGAGATTCTGCTTTCGCTCTTCGGCGTCACGCCCGCGCTCGCCGGGACGATTCGCGTTGGCGGCCAGGAAGCTTCTCCCGGTTCGCCCCAAGAAGCCATCGCGGCCGGGATGGCGCTCGTGCCCGAGGATCGCAAACGCCAGGGCATCGTGCTTGAAATGGCTGTGTGCGAAAACCTCAGCCTCGCCAGCTTGCGTCGCGACCAGCGTCAGGGCTTTCTCAATCGCCGCCGCGAATCGGAGCTGAGCAGCGAGATGATTGGCGTGATGCGCATCAAGACACCAAGCGACCGGCAGGCGGTGCAGTTCCTCTCGGGAGGCAACCAGCAAAAAGTCGTGCTCGGCAAATGGCTCGCGATCCGGCCGCGCGTGCTCTTCCTCGATGAGCCGACACGCGGCATCGACGTGGGCGCGAAACAGGAGATTTACCTACTCATGGAGGAACTCGCGCGCCAGGGTGTGGCAATTCTTTTCGTCTCCAACGAAATGGAGGAAATCCTCGGCATGAGCGACCGCGTCCTCGTAATGCACGAAGGCCGCTTCACTGGCGAACTCGCTCGCCGCGAACTCAGCGAGGAGGCTGTGATGCATTTCGCCACCGGCCTCGAAACTCCCCCTCAGCCCATCGCATGAAAAAGCTCCTTGGCATCTTTGGCCTCCTTCTGGCCGTCTGTCTTTTCGCCATCATGGCGAGCGAGAACTTCCGCTCCGGCTACAACGTCGAAAATCTCATCCGCCGCACCGCGCTCTTCGGGGTCATCGGCATCGGCGTGGCCTTCGTCATCGTCACGGGCGGGATTGATCTTTCCATCGGCTCGGTGGTCTGCCTTGTCGGCTGCGGGCTGCCGTGGTTGCTCACTGTGCAGAAATGGTCTTTGCCCGCAGCGCTGTTGACCGTGGTAGCGGTGTCCGTGGGGATCGGGCTTATTCACGGCCTGCTCATCACGCGTTTGAAACTCCAGCCGTTCATCGTGACGCTGTGCGGTCTGATGCTCTATCGGGGCGTGACGCGCGGCTTCACAGGCGACCAAACCGTGGGCTTCGGCGATGGTTATAAAGGTCTGCGTTTGCTCGCCACCGGCAAGATCAGCATCCCCTTCGTGCACGGTTTCCAGATACCCGCGCCGTGGGTGGTGCTGGTCATCGTCGCCGTGCTCGCCGCCATCTTTCTCAACCGCACCATCTACGGCCGCTACCTCCTCGCGCTGGGCCGTAGCGAGGACGCCGCGCGCTACAGCGGTATCAATACCGGAGGCATGATCCTCCTCGCCTACGTCATCTCCTCCACGCTGGCGGGATTGGGCGGGGTGCTCTTCGTGCTGGATGTGAACTCCGCGCAGCCGGTGGACTTCGGCAACTTCTACGAGCTATACGCCATCGCCGCAGCGGTGCTGGGCGGCTGCAGCCTGCGCGGCGGCGAAGGTTCGATCCTCGGCGTCATCATAGGCACTGCCCTAATTCTCGTGCTACGGAACGTGATCACGCTTGTGACCAACCACAGCAACATTGAGTTCGCAATTATTGGCGCCGTCATTCTCGCCGGCGTGATCACTGATGAGCTGGCGAAGCGCTACGTCATTAAACGCCGCGCCGCGCGTGCGCTCTACGCTGAGGTCGAGGAGTCGTCCTAAGTCGCAATGCGGTCAAGGAATTCAATGAAATTGAATACGTGTGGGTTCTCGCCGGGCGCGGCTGCCGTTAGCTTGGCGGATGGCAACTCATCCTGCTTTTTCTTCGGGGCAGGGCTTTGATTCTTGCGCGGTAGTTTCATGATTCCTCCGCAGCCTTGGGGTCGCTTTGCTCAACAGTATTCAACAGCCGGGTTACTTTGGTCGCGGTTGATAGAGATGTTATTCGAGGGGCACGAACTGAAAAGAAAGGCTTGCTTCTGTGTTGGAAGCGAATGTCATGAAGGGAATACTCGCTTACGAGCTGACTATGAGCTGCGGCAAATTCAACCGTGCCTTCGGGACTTGTTCAACGCGATTGTTCCGGGCGTTGAAACGCCACTGTGGTGATGTGATGTCCTTTCTCCCCAAAACCCCGGCTGCATTTCTGAAAGGCGTTGCGTCTGGCTTTGCGCTGTTCCTCGTTCTGTCCTGCCACGGATCGGCGTTCGGTATCGGTCCCGAGCCCGAGTCCGATGTTCGTGGTGGACGGCCTGTGATTGCCGATGCAACCCCTGCGCCAGAGCGTTGGGCATTCAGAAAGCTTACAGAAGCCCAACCGCCGTCGGTCATCCAAACGAACGCGCCAGTTCAGGAGATCGATCGCTTCGTGCTGGCGCGGCTCGACGCGAATCGTCTCCGCCCCTCTCCAGTTGCGGATCGAAGAACACTGCTCCGCCGCGTGACGTACGACCTCATTGGACTTCCGCCGAGCCCGGAAGAACTTCAGGACTTTCTCTCCGACTCGTCAGCCACGGCCTATGAGAAGGTGGTGGACCGTCTCCTCGATTCCCCGCATTTCGGCGAGCGCTGGGCGCGGCATTGGCTCGACGTCGTGCGCTTCGCCGAGAGCCACGGGTTCGAACGAAATACGTTCCGGCCTCACGCCTGGCGATACCGAGACTGGGTGATCCAAGCCTTCAACGAAGACCTGCCTTACGATGAGTTCGTCCGCCTCCAACTGGCCGGTGACACTCTGAAACCGGACGACCCGGCAGCCATCATCGCAACTGCATACCTGGCGGGTGGACCGCACGACATCTTGGGAAGCGACTCCGGGACCGAAGCCATGAAGGCCGCGACGCGCGAAGACGAACTGGAGGATATCGTTGGCAACCTCGGCCAAACCTTCCTAGGCCTGACGATCCAATGTGCGCGCTGTCACGCTCACAAGTTCGACCCTGTGCTGCAAAAGGAGTATTACCAAATAGCAGCTTCGGTGGGCGGAGTTTGGCCGGGCACGCGTGACGCTCTCTCCGAGGGCGCTTACGTTGCCTTGCAGAAGGAGCGCGACCGATTCGGCACGGAAATTCAGAGGCTGCGACCGCGTCTGACGGCTCTCGATGAAGCGGTCCGGCAGCAGATCGAATCCGACTTGCGCTCTCAAGCGGTCCGGTCTGCCGAGGAGTCCGAGACCAAGGCAAACATAGCCATCGAAGAAGCGCGTCGAAAACTCGAAGAGAACCAGTTGAAACTGGTTTCTGCTCCGGAGTCGGACAAAGCCGGATTTCAGAAAACCGTCGAGAAAGCGCAGGAGAACTTGAAGAGCAAAGCCCATGATCTGACCAAAGCCAAGGCCGCGATTGTGACCGCGCGAGAATCCAATTCTCCGACGACGTACGGAATGGTTCTCGATCGGCTTCCGGCGGATCAACGCCCTGAATACAGGCGTTTGGTGTTGGCCATCTCCCGGTTGGAAATGCGTTTCCGGTTTTTGGATAGGGCGAAGGTGGATGCCATCGCGCCCAGGCAGCCTAAACTTTTTCACGTCTTGGAACGAGGCGATTTCCGCAAACCGGGGGAAATCGTGGTGCCAGCCGGACTGTCGGCGATCAGGGGCCCACGAACGGACTTTGGTTTGGCTGCCGACGCTCCGGAAGCGCAGCGTCGAGCCAAACTTGCGGAATGGATGACCGACTCGCTCAATCCATTTCTGCCCCGGGTCATCGTCAACCGATTGTGGCATTATCATTTTGGGATTGGACTGGTGGACACGCCGAATGACTTTGGCGCGAACGGTGGACGACCGTCACATCCGGAGTTGCTCGATTGGCTGGCCAGCGAGCTGGTCCGAAACGGCTGGAGCCTGAAGAAACTTCATCGGCTGCTCGTGACCTCTGCCGTTTATCGACAATCTTCGCGATCGAATGCCGATGGCATGTCGAAAGACAACGATAACCGAATGCTGTGGCGGATGAGCCCGCGACGCCTCGAAGGCGAGACGGTTCGCGACGCGGTGCTTTCGGTTTGCGGCGAACTCAATCCAGAAATGGGCGGGCCGAGCTTCCACGATGTTGAAGCCGAGAAATCAGGCGACAACACGGCTTACGCATTCGTCAACGGCTTCAGCGGTGAATTGAACCGCCGCACCATCTACCGACGGTGGGTCCGCCGAGCGCACCACCCGCTCCTGGACGCTCTGGATTGCGCCGACCCGTCGATCTCGGTGCCGCGCCGGCCTGTGACGACAACGCCACTGCAAGCGCTGTCGCTATTGAACAACTTATTTATGCTCCGCGCGGCCGACGCCTTCGCTCTGCGATTGGAGCGAGAAGCCGGCCATGACGTTGGCCAACAGATTGAGCGAGCGTATCGCTTGGCCTATTTGCGCGGGCCAACCGAAGAGGAGGCCAGGTCAGTCGAACGCTTCATAGCTGATCATGGCCTCAGCCAATTCTGCCTCGTCATTTTCAACAGCAACGAATTTGTCTATGTGGACTGAAAGGTATGTTGCCTTGCCTCGGCGAGATTTCCTGGCGCAGCTCGGCACGGGCTTAGGTGGAATAGCTTTGGCTGGCTTGCTCGGCCGCGACCGCTTGCTGCAAGCAGCGGAATTGCACGGGCGCGTTGAGCTGCCGTTGCCTCATCATGCGGCGAAGGCCAAACGCGCCATTCAGATTTTCCTCCAGGGCGGGCTTAGCCAGGTGGACTCATTCGATTACAAGCCGGCACTGGCCAAATACCACGGCAAGCCGCTGCCGGAGGACGAAAAGCCAGACGTGTTCTTTGGAAAAGTCGGATTGCTGCATCGGAGCCATTGGCCCTTCCAGCAGCGTGGGAAAAGCGGCCTTTGGATTTCAGACCTGTTCCCGCACTTGGCAGACGCGGCGGACGAGTTGACCCTCATCCGCTCGATGGTTTCATCCACAGGCAATCACACTCCAGGCACGTACGAGGCCATTTCGGGCTTCCGCACGATGGGGTTTCCGGTGATGGGCGCTTGGCTTTCCTACGCGCTCGGCAGCGAGACGGACGACTTGCCGACCTTTGTGGTTCTGGCTGATTCCAGAGGCATCCCGACCGGCGGCGCGAACAACTGGACCAGCGCCTTTCTCCCAACCCGCCTTCAAGGCGTCTTGTTGCGGACTCAAGGCGCGCTGGTCTCAGACTTGCATTCCGCGCTCCCGCTCAAAGCGGAAACGCGGCTGGCTCGCAATGCGCTGTTGCTCGAAATGAATCGGCGACATCTGGATCAGCATGCGGGGAGCGATCCGCTGGCTGCGCGCATACGCAGTTATGAGCTGGCGGCGAGAATGCAGATGGCCGTTCCAGAGGCGGCCGGGCTTGAACAGGAGAGCCAGGAAACGCGCGCGCTCTATGGACTGGATCGAGCCGAGTGTGCCGATTTTGGCCGCAGTTGCCTGCTGGCCCGCCGTTTGTTGGAGCGCGGGGTGAGATTTGTTCAATTGTGGTCGGGCGCAGAACTCGGCGGGCCAACATGGGATTCCCATGGCGACGTGCCGGGCGAACACGGCCGCGAGGCTCGGCGCATTGATCTTCCCATCGCCGGACTGCTCCGCGACTTGCGGCAGCGTGGACTGCTCGACGAGACACTCGTCATCCTTAACACTGAGTTTGGACGCACGCCGTTTGCGCAATCGGACGCGGGAACACTCGGCAAAGGTCGGGATCACAATCAGACGGCATTCACGGCTTGGCTGGCGGGTGCGGGTCTGCGGCACGGTTTCGCTTACGGAGCGACTGATGACTTCGGCCACAAAGTCGCAAGCAAGCCGACAACTGTGCACGATTTCCACGCGACCATCCTGGACCTGCTCGGCCTCGATCACGAGCGTCTCACCTACTATCACAACGGCATTCTCCGCCGCCTCACGAACGTCCATGGCGAAGTGATTAGAGAAGTGCTGGCGTAGAGAGAGTCTCCAATGGATATGAGCGAAAATGGACGATCACCGCCGCGCTTCATGCGCTCAAAGAGCGCCACCCTGCGGAGGTCGTATGGTCAATGATCCTATTCCCTGCAGCAGCAGATCGAACCGGCAGTTCATCCAGCAAGATCCAAACCCGAGAGATCCTCGGCGGCCAGCTCAAATCCTATCACCGAGAGGCCGTATGAGTTTTTGACTCTACGGACAGGCCGAGTCAGGCGATGATCGCACGCACGACCTGGCCCTGGACGTCGGTGAGGCGGAAGTCGCGCCCCGCGTAGCGGTAGGTCAGGCGCTCGTGGTCGTAGCCCAGCAGGTGCAGCATTGTGGCGTGGAGGTCGTGCACGGAAACCGGATTCTCCATCGCGCGGAAACCGAATTCATCTGTGGCACCGTAGATCGTTCCGCCTTTGATCCCGCCGCCGGCAAGCCACAGGGAGAATCCCCAGTGGTTGTGGTCGCGACCCTGCGCCGCACCCGAGCCGTTCTGCCCCATTTCCACCGAGGGCGTGCGCCCGAACTCTCCGGTGCAGAGAATCAGCGTTGTCTCCAACAGCCCGCGTTGCTTGAGGTCCTGAATGAGCGCCGCCAGGCCTTGGTCGCACTGGTTGGCGACTTTGCGATGCTCTTCACGGATGTTTGAGTGGCTGTCCCACGGTTGTAGATTCCCATGCCAGGTTTGCACAAAGCGGACACCGCGCTCCACGAGCCGGCGGGCGATGAGCAACTGTCGGTTTTGAGGCCCTTCACCGTACGCTTTCCGGATGTGCTCAGGCTCTTGTTGGATGTCGAAGGCGTCGGTCGCCTCCAGTTGCATCCGGTAGGCCAGTTCGAAAGAACGGATGCGCGATTCCAAGGCCGCCTCGCCGGGACGGGCCTCCAGATGCTGGGCGTTCAAAGCCCGTAACATCTCGAACTGTTCCCGCTGGCCCTCGGCGCTGAGCCGCCCGTTGCGGATGTGGTCGATCAGCTTCCTGGGATCGGCCTGGGAGGTATCCACATGTGTGCCTTGATACGATCCCGGTAGAAATGCCGAACGCCAGTTGGCCGCGCCACCGACGGGCAACCCTCCAGGGCAGAGCGCTACAAAACCGGGCAAATTCTGGTTTTCGGAGCCCATTCCCCAAGTCAACCACGAGCCGAAGCTGGGACGCACCTGTCGCTGATCGCCCGTGTTCATGAGCATCAACGAGAGCTCGTGGCTGGGCAGTTCGGCGTACATGGACCGAATCACGGCCAACTCGTCGGCGCACCGCGAAAGGTGAGGGAAGAGATCGCTGATTGGGATTCCGCTCTGCCCGTGGTTTCGGAAAGTGAAAGGCGATGGCAAGGCCACTCCGGTCTTCCGTTCGGTCTGGAGGTTTTCAAATGGAAGCATCTGCCCGCCACGTTTGGTGAGCTCAGGCTTGGGATCGAAGGTGTCCACCTGGGACACCCCGCCGTTGAGGAACACGTGGATGACGCTTCGGGCACGCGGCGGGAAATGCAGGGCCGATTCGCCCGCCCGCGTGGGCTGGCACAGGAAATCCGCTAGCGCCAGCGAGCCGAAGCCCATGCCGCAGCGCTTCAAGAAGTCCCGTCGAGTGGTTGGAATGGGGCGGTTCATGGGTTCAACGGTTCGTGTCTCTAATCGACGAAGGCAAATTCGTTGGCTGCCAGCAACACATGAGCGACCTGCTGCCAGGCGCTTGCCGGAGATGATTCGGCGGCGGCGCGCTTGAACTTCAGCAGCCGTTCCTGTTCCGCTGGCTGCGGTTCGCGCGAGTAAACGCGCACATACAATTCCCTGATCCGGCGCGCGTCGTCGCCGGCGGCGGCGCGCTCAGTCAGCGCGGCGAGGGCCGCAGCCCGGTCCTGAATGAATTCCGAGTTCAGAGCAAAGAGCGTCTGCTGCGGCACGGTGGTGTCCGGGCGTTTGGCGGTGCAGGAACTAGGGTTCGCCCCGTCGAAAGTGCTCGATAGGCTGGAAACAATGTCGCGATTGACGAACGCATAAACGCTCCGGCGCAGCACGCCGGGCTGCGCTTGCCGGTCGAAGGGGCGTCCTCCCAAGGTCAGGTCCAATTCCCCCGAGACGGCCAGCATGGAGTCGAGCATCGACTCCAGGTCGAGGCGTCGTCGCGGCATACGCCAGAGGAGTTCGTTCTCGGGATCGGCCGCGCGAGTCCGGGCATCCTCTACAGCAGCCTGCGCGTAGGTTGCGGACAGCATGATGCGGCGGTGCAGTTTCTTGAGGGACCAACCGTCCTCGGTAAACACGGAGGTAAGGTAATCGAGCAATTCCGGATGGGTCGGCGCATTCCCTCGTGTGCCCCAATTGTCGGGAGTCCTTACCAATCCTTGCCCAAAGTGATTTTGCCAGACCCAATTCACCAGGACCCGGCGCGTCAGCGGGTTCTCGGTAGATACCAATGCGCGAGCGAGACCCAGCCGGCGCTTGCCGTCCGGGAACGGTTGAGAGTTCGTGGAAACGAGCACGGACAAGAAGCGAGGCGTCACAACGCCGCCGCGGTTGAGCGGATTCCCTCGCTTGAGCACATAGAACGGCTCGGGGGACGGATCCTCGGTGAGCACCATTGCTCGCGCCGGGGATCCCGGCGAATCGACATGGAGATTGTGGATTGCCCCTCGCCGTCGGCTCAGGTCGTCGTTCACCGTCCGATTCAAGAGATGCGCCGCCAGGTCGTCGGGCACCGCTGTCGGCGTGTTGCTGGCGTAAAGGTGGCGACGTAACTGGCGGTTGACCGGGCTGTTAATTTCCAGTTGTTTCTGGTCTTCATCCGGCACGATCCCGGCCCCGGGCGCCGCCTCAGCGGAGGCATTTTGCTGGCTCTTCAACCAGCCCTGATGCACGCTGGCAAACAGTTCGCCATAAGCGTCCGCGACTTCGATCATGGATTCGGGCGACTTCTTGGCGATTGCCTCCAGCACCCTCGGGTTCCAGCGCGGGGGTTCCGTCGCGAGCCGATGCAGGTCCTTGAACTTGGCCGGATCTCCATTTTCGGTTTGCAGTGTTCGGATCAGGTTGGTGGACGCCTCTCTGAAACCGGAGGATTCCAGCTTGGAAAGGCGGACCCAGGGGCCAAAAACGGGGTTGCTCTCGGGCATTTTTAAGACGTAATCCCGCCAACGGTTCTGAACCAGCGGCCGCAGGTCGTCGGTGCGGTAGGAGAGAAACGCGGTTGAGGTGTCCTGCTCCGGGGCACCCTTGGCGATTTCGCGCAGATACATTTCCACCTGCATCCGCAACCGGCCGCGCATCACCTCGTTCTGCTCGGCTGCCATGTCGTCGTGACTCGCCTGGCGACGCGCCAATTCGCGAAGATATTCGCGGTGTGATTCGTCATCCCTCGGTGGATCGATGACAGGAAGTTCGTCGGGCGTGCGACTGCTTGCGAGGGTGGCGTAGAGACCGTAGTAGTCCTCGGTGGAGATCGGGTCGAATTTGTGATCGTGGCAGCGTGCGCAGGCCACGGTCAAACCCATCAAGCCCCGCGAAATGACGTCGATCTGGTCGTCGATCACGTCGTGACGGTTGCGGTATTGCATGCCGATGGTGAGGAAACCCAGTGCCGCGTGCGCGGGATTGTGTTCGTCCAGCCCCAGCTGGTCAGCGGCCAGTTGCTCTGTTACGAACCGGTCGTAAGCGAGGTCGGCGTTGAAGGCGCGGATGACATAATCGCGATAGGTGTAGGAAAATGGGAACTTGGTGAAACCGATGGCGCTGCCGCCGTGCGTGTCGGCGTAACGGGCCAGATCGAGCCAGTGACGGCCCCAGCGTTCGCCGTAGCGTGGAGAACTCAGCAGACGGTCGATCACCTTCTCCCGGGCATCCGGGGAGGGGTCATCGACAAACGCGCAGACTTCCTCCCAGCTGGGCGGCAGTCCCGTGAGGTCGAACGTCGCGCGACGGATCCATTGCCATCGCGGGATTGGCGCCAAGAGCGACAAGCCGCGGGCTTGAAGCGAGGCGACGACGAAACGGTCGATCTCGGTGGATGCCGGGGTCGCTCGGCTGGGCAGATTCGGCTTGGTTATTGGTTCAAACGACCAGTGTATCGCTTTTTTAGAACTTGGCGGAGTGGCTGCGATTGCCGCCGAGAATGCCAGCAACGAGAAGCACACCGTCAGCGCCCACGGGAGCAGGTCCGTGTGAGCCGCCTTCCGTGGCAAGGCGAAATGTTTGTCGGGTCGCTCGTACATTGATCGTCGTTTCAGTGTCGGCCTGGCCCATGGATGCAGCGTGATCCATTCGGTTGCCTGTGCCGGGACCGGCCCGGCGATCTGCATCGCTGTGAGCGTTCCCGGGAAAATTGGTTCTTGAGGTGCCATATTACCCAAGGAGGCACCTTTTTCAAGCATTCATCCAAGTGCGGGTCGCGGCGGATTTCGCGTGGACTGTTCACATCAACCATGGTTCATCTCTACTTCGTCTCCGGCTCCCAGTTGCGGTTCTTCTGTGCTTCGCGGAAGCCTTGGTTGGTTGGCTTGAGTTTCCAGATTTCGACTCTTTTGAGCGTGATGGGGACACCGACGGTAAAGGCGTTGAGGTCGGGCTTTCCGCGGTAGTCGGCGTGCTCGGCGAGCATGGCCTGGCGGTCGTTGGCAAAGATTTCGACGAGGTATTTGTCAATGAAGATGCGTAACTCGACATCCCTGCCTTTTGGAAGGTTAGCGATGGCGAATGGTGCCTCGGTGGTGCCGATGCGCAGCGTGCCTGTCTCGGGACGGAACAGGATGGGAAGGCCGCCGCCTTTGCCGTCGGCAAACAGCGTGAAGCCAAAGAGCTTCCGCTCGGCTTGTTCCCGCGCGATGGTGATGCGGAGTTCGATGGCGTCGCCGTCCAAGGTGGCGATCTTTTTGCCAGCGGGAGAAGAGGTGAGCGGCACGTCCCTGGTAGCTTCACGGATTGTGATGTCGCTGAGCGTGACAGGGTCGTAGCGAAGCGTTTCGAGTTCGCGCAGGGGTTTGATACGCAGGATGCCGTCGTCCGGCAGGCTCAGTTCGCGCGGCAGGGACTGGATGGTTCTGCTGTCCATCTTGCCATCGGACTTGCCGAGTGTCGCGAGCCACGCCCACATGACGCGTCGGCCATCGGGAGTGAGCAAACTCTCGGGAGCAAAGAAATCCACGCGCCACTGCCGCGTGCCAAAGAGGCTCTGCGCTTCCCGGCGCCAGTTCATGCGGCCGTGTGTCTGAGGGATGAACTGCTCGCGCTTGGCATCCCAATCGCCGAGGTAGTAGCGGCACCCGAGTGAATGGCTGATGCACAGGAGCATCCATTTGTTGCCCAGGGGAAAGAAGTTGGGGCATGAGATGTCTTCTCCAAAGGCCACGTCCGGGAGGTCGTGCCGGAGAAAGTCGCCGACGGGCGTCCAGGTCTTAAGATCCTTCGACTTGAGCAACGGCACCTTCTCCCCACCGGAGATGGCGTAGTAAGTCTCGCCGATGAGGAAGCAATCCGGGTCCCAATGGCTGATCTTTGCTTCCGTGCCGTCGGCGTTCCGAACGTCGAGTGGATAAGGCTTCTCCCATGCGGAGAGTTGCGTGTCCTTGGCGATGGCGATCTGGTTCTTGTCCGATCCCTGACCGTGGTAGATGGCTGCGGGTTTCCCTTCCTTGGTGATGAAGCCGGTGCCACTGAACATTCCGTGCCCTGTGAACGAGGGCTGAAGCGTCGTGGGTTGCCAGGTCCAGTGCAGCATGTCGGGGCTGGTGACATGGGCGAAGGAGAAGGAGCCTTTCCCCTTCCACGGATGGGCCAGGATGTAGTGCAGATGGTAGGTGCCATCCAGGTAGAAGGCCGCGTTCGGATCCCCCGGCAGACTGTCGCCGCCGGGGTGCATGAGATGGAAGTTTAGCGCGAGGTCCTCAGTAATCCTGGCAGGCTCGGGCGGCCTATCGGCAGCTCGGAGCGTGGCCGGCGGAGCCACCACAAGGGCGGTGAGTAGTGTGAGCCAGAGCTTGGGTTCGAAGCCGATCCTGGCGGATGAGTATTCCTGGGAGGCGGTCGTTTTCGCAGTGCAAGGCATTGCGCATTCTAGCCACACATCATCCCATGTCACAAGTTTTTCGCATTCTTCGCGCGTCGGATTTCCCAAAAGCGCGTCGGCGGAAAGCGGGCTGGTCTGGCAAGATTCATTCTCGCATACGAATTCATTTCGACTTGTTGCCTTCATCCTCGTCTGCAGCGTCAGAATCCTCCAGTCGCTGGCGGAAGCGGTTGGTGCCTGGTCGCCTCTGGAGACGGTTCAGTCGTTATCTGCCAGAAGCGGACAGCCGGACGATTTCACGTTCGCCGATGGCGACAGTGTCAAGATGGACCTTGCCATAACCCATATGAGTTTTTTTGACCGTACGACGTCCATCTCGCTGTTTTGGCGAACCTCGTCCGCAGTAGGAAGGAGTGCTACTCCTTCGGCAATTGTCCGAAGTAGAGCGCCGATCCATTGTTCGTGACAAACGAGAGCTGGCCCTGGAATGGGGCCGCAGCCCAATAAACTCCACTCAGGCTCGTCTTTAAATCGCCGTCGCAGGTGACCGGTTCGATCGCCGACCAACGATCGCCGCCGTCGTCGCTGAACATGTAGCCTGCGTTTAACTTCGGCGCGTTCTCCCTGGTGAAGGCGAACAAGCAGTGCAGACGGCCTCTGGCATCCTCGATGATGGAGGGCCCGCTGATCTGGGGGTCCATGACGTGATGCTTCCAGCCGTCCGGGTCGCGCCGCGCGTGGACGGTGTAATACTTCGCCAATGGTTCCGCCGTCGGGAAGTAGGAGGGAATGTAGCCGTAGAGCGAGTGCGGCCGGCCCTGCCGATCGACGTAGAATTTGATCTGATGGGTGTCGCACGCGAACTGACCTTCCCGAAAGCTTAGGTTGACCCGGTCGAGAGCCTCGACAGTTTCCGGCAACCAGGGGTTGAGCTTGTGCGGGATGCGAAGCGGCGTGCCGTCGCCCCTGGTCCAGGTCTTTCCTTGATCGGGTGAGCGCAGGTAAAAAATGTTTTGGTAAAGAGCCGGGTTAGGCTCCCAGCCGGTGAACATCAGGTGCAGCACGCCGTCGCGTACGATGGCGTTGGGATAGATCGCCTGGCCTTCCACGATCGGGATGCGTTTGGTCCATTCCCCACCGGCGGGCTGCCGCATGAAGTCGATCACGCCGCTGTTGCCGGCCGCTCCGAAATAAAGAAGCGTGTCATTGCGAGGATCGCACGTCATCGTCGCGTAGTTCTTCGGGCGAATCGCGACCCCGTCGTTCATCGATTCCAGCGCGTGAGTTTGTGCGCTGTGATAATGCCAGACCTGATCCCGATGCTTCCGGTGCTGTCCTGTCAGATGAATGATCCCCTTGCTATCGACCGCCAGATAAGGCGGGCCAATTGGAAACTCTCCTTTGCTCGTCCAGTTCTTCCCATCGAATCGCATGAGAACCGATCCGTGGTCGCTGCTCTCGTAGGTGATGTAGAGAAATTCCCCCGTGCTGACAATCTTGTTCTGGCTGAACAGCCCGTTGACGTTGCTGTTGGTCTCGATGACCCGCAATGAGATGTTCATGCGAAGAGATGTGCCGGGATCGTTCCCCGGTAAACGGGCGCCTCTGGTCCCTTGTTAAACCCGGCGCAAACGAAGTCATAATCCGTCCCGCGTCGGACCCAGCTCGGGGCGACGTAGTGGGCGGCCTTCGGGCCGGAGTCGGTCGTGATCGGCTTGATGGCGCTCCACGTTTTCCCGCCGTCGTTGCTGCTCGCGATTCCCAGATCGAGCCAGAGGGACTTTCGATCTTTGAACATGAGCAGCGCGCGTATCGTCTTGCGATCCACGATGTCGAGACAGCCGCCGGCGACGTCCATGCTGAAGTCGGCGGACAGCTCGCCTGATTTCCACTTCGAACCGTCCCAGTTGTCAAGCGACCACTTGGCTCCGTCCCAGCAGATGTGGACGCAGCGCATGAACGGCTCGCGCGCCAGATGATACGGCCGGTTGAAGGTGTAGAGGAGATGCGGATGGCCGTCCGCGTCGAGATCCAGGCAATGCGCCAGCGTGTTGGAATGTCCGCCGGCTGGCTGGCCGGTGATCGAAATGGGCTCGGGCCTCGGCCGTTCAAACCCGTGCTCGCGGGCCGTTGGTTGCAGCGGCAGTTCGTGCTTGCTGCCGTCCGACTTGAGCCAGCTTGCACCGTGATCGTCCGAGCGCAGATAATAAACCGTGTCGTAGATCGCCGAATAGTCGTTCCAGGGACAAAAGACCGCGTGCAACCGGTGACGCCCGGCGTCGTAACGCAGCAAAGGATGAACGGGCGCATGAATGGTCAGCACCAGCGGCTTGGCTTCGGGCTTGTCGGTGTAAACCGCCATCGTGCGGGGAGTTGGCCCGGGACCAATGATTCGGAGTCCCTCTGCCGTCCACGCAACGTCGAGTCCGGCGGCGGGATGTGGTTCGGGAAAGGTGGCCAGTTGGGTCGCCGTGGGTTTGCCTGACTTCGTCACACGCACAAGCCACAATCCGTCATCCCGCAGACCCGCCACATGAATCACGCCGTCCGAATCAGTAACCATCCGAGCTCGAGCCAAGGATCCAAGCGACAGCTTACGCCCGCTTCGATGGAGGACGGTGTCGCTGACCGAATGGATCAGCACGGCCGGCGCGTCTTCGTCGTCGGCCACCAGGCGCGGTCCTGTGACATTGGGGAAGTAGCCCAATGATCGCCCGGATGGAAAGAGAACCTGCACTGCATCCGTCGGATGCGCCTCGGCGCCCCTAATCAGATTTGGCGCAAGCGTCCAGGCCGTTCCGGCACCCATCGTTCCAATAAAAGTGCGTCGTCTCATGATGCGTTTAATTATGGACCCTCTGCGGACGCACATTCGGGGCCAGGCCGTATGTCGTCATGGTCGGTGCGGCGCTGCCGTGGGCAGCGGTCACCGGCAGCAGTGCGACTGCGAGTCGAGCAACACTCAGCACGGCGCGCTGGCGGAGCCGCTTCCCGTCGCGTGATAACATGGGATCTGGATAGCATGAACTCGACCCGACTGACGAATGATTTTTTTATGGCTCAACACATTGTCAACATGTCCCGTGTTTGATAACCTTCGCCGTGATGCTCCCACCGTTCACCTGTGATTTGCTTCGGATGCAGTTGGGGGGGGGATCGCGCCCATCGTCCGTGTGTCGGCGCGGCGGCGCCGCCCGGACTGGACACTTCAACAGCCGCATTCCCTCAGCCTGCCGTCGCGCATCACGCCCATCCCGAATGGTGAAACAGTCTTGTTGATATGAATCGTCGAAAATTTCTCTGCCACGCCCTGGCCGGCTCCGCCGGTGCCATGCTTTCTTGTGGTCCGGCATGGGGTGCATCCAGGTCGCACCGGCGTCCCGCTGAACGCAAGTTCCACCTCCAGCAGCTTGCATCGGACGGCGACAACAACGCGTTCTTCCCTTCGGCGGCGGGCGGGAAGATTCTTGCAACCAGCGATGGCGG
>SIBF01000015.1 GCA_009695275.1 Pedosphaera sp.
CATAACACTGGTGATTGTAATAAGGTCCTTCCGGACCGTGGCGGATCACGCTGACGGTTCCGCGCTCCAAGCGTTGGATTTGGGCGATGTCCTGAAGGATTGATTCGGAACTGGGTTTTGCATTCATTGTCGGTAGTATATGTTAAACAAATACATTCCGGCTACAAAAAACAAGGGAATGTTCCCTTATGAAGATTTTTGTCTTACGCCCAGTCTCATTGCCCCCGCGCCTATTCTTGAATTGGAGGCGAACAAGTCCCAGCGCGACCTCGATCTTTCACAACACGACTTGCGAATGCTTTGCTTAGTTGCCCTCGACACAGTCATTGACCGCATGGGTTTCGGTTCCGGGGCTACACGGCGCAACATCCAGCTCGCCCTTGCTCCGATTCTCTACGCCAGCGAACCGGACCTGTCGCCTGACCGTGAGCGCCTCCTGCTTGAGATCATTCTCGACGGCTTGCTGAACGAGAAAGGCCGTCGCCAACGATTTGTCGCCCGCTATGCCACTCTTGAAGGCGGCGTGGTTCGCTGGCTTGAATTTGAATACGCGCTGATCGAGGAACGCCAGACCGAGGACGGCGAAGGCCGAGTCTTCCGTGCCAGCAAAGAGGCCATCAATCTTTACACTTCGATGCTTGGTTTGGATCTGGAAGACGCAGCAATCGCCGATGCGGCGGTCCTTCGCTATCAGGCAGAGCGCGGTCGTCTCGACGACGCAATCCAGACCGCGCACCAGGCTCAGATTCGCGCCAAACAGTATGCGGAACACATCCGCACACGCCTGGAGGTTGCGCGGCGGGATGTGGAACAGGCGGCATGGGTCGGACAGGTTCTCCCGGTGATTGATGAGGCGCTCAAACTCATTGGCGACCGGTTGGAAAAGGAGCGTGACCTTCGGCGCGGGATCGAACAACGTCGCGATCAGGCTAACGGACCGGACCTTGCGAAACTCACGCGGTTGCTCAATGAAATTGAGAAGTCCGAGCGCACCAATCTCGATCTGCATCGCCTGCTGCTCACCGCCAACCAGCAATTCCGCGACGAACACGCGCGTCAGCGTTTGCGCCGGCCTTCTTCTGCTTTGCTCCCGAACCTCGAAGCCGATGTGCTGTTGCCGTGGCTCGCTTCAACCTGTGCCGACGCGCGCGAACGATTTGCTTCCGCACTGAACACGGCGGCAGGGGTGCATGCTCCCTCTGTGATCGGATTGGATGCGCTCTGGAGCAAACTCCTCGCGCCGCCCGTGATCATTACCCCCGCCGAGGCGGATACGAATCTTCCAGCAACGACTGAGATGGAGAAATATCCTCCGCCGTTTGACCGTGGGGACTTTGAAGAATCTACGCGCTTCTTGCGCAACACGCTCACCGGTTCGCGTCGTTTGTCCGAGCTTCTGGTCACCGCAAGGGAACAGACATTGTCAGTTTCCGCGTGTCGTCTCGTGGTGCTTCTTTCCATGCAGCAGTTTGGCGCAGCGGCGGATCGTCGTCAGTTTAGCGTTGAGCATGGTGGTCAACCCCTCGCCACCGATGGCTTCGTCGGCGACGATCTCCTTCTATCTCGCTCATGAGCAACCTCGCCACCATCGCACACGACGCCGGCAAGCTTGTCGCTTTCGCATTGCGCCCTCGCCAGACACCGTGGACTTCGACGGAATACGCCGAACTGCTCCGGCGCTATGAAGAAGATTCCCAATTTCGTTCCATCGTGGACGGAGTGACCGAGGGTTTGGGTATGCGGATCGTGGATGCCACGCGCAACGGCTTTTTCCTCACGGCCACCGAGGGCAGCCCGTTTCGTCTCGCCGCCGATGACTACAAGCAGAATATGTCTGCGCAGGAGCGCGTGCTGCATGGCGTGATTCAAGTCGCCGTCGCTGCGTTTAGTTTTCCCAAGGCCGACGTGCTGGATCAGGACGACACCGTCGCCCCCGCGCATATCACGCCAGCGAAATTGGCGGAATACATTCGAAAATTTGCCGAAGCCAACGCCGCCAGTTCGCCCGGCGAAGCAAACGGAGACGACGCTGCGGAACGTCGTGCTTGGCGCGAAGCGCTGGCTCGCGCAATGACGATGGAAACCTCCGGCGGCAAGGAATCCACCCGTTCGCTCACGGGCATGTGCCGCCACGCGCTCGTTTTCCTCGAAAGTCAGGGCCTCATGCGCGTGGTGGATGAGGAAAATTCCGTCTATCAGGGCACAACCGCCTATCGCATCCGCCTGAAGTATCATGCCGCGCACGAATTACTCACGTTGATGCGCAGCACGCCAGCGCCGGCCACCACCCTTTGACGCCATGCCTCGCATTACTCGCATCCACTTCGCCGGCATCGGCCACCATGATGCGCGCTTCCCGGCGTTGAAACTAGATTTTCGGGGAGCGAACGGCCTGCCTGCGGATACTGTCATTTGGGCGGAGAACGGTGTCGGCAAGTCGTCCTTGCTCACGCTTTTCTTTTCGACTTACCAGACCAACCGGCGGCAGTTTCTCGGAGCGCGCGGCGTCGCCAAGGCGCGTGAGCTGGAAGACTACATTCAAGAGCGCGACCTTTCCTTCATCATTACTGAGTGGGACATCACCGATGACCGCGGCTCGGCCTCGCTTCTGACCGACGAACCGCGCGAATTGCTCGTCGTCGGGCAGGTGCTTTCTTGGAAGGGGCTTGACCGCAGCACCGGCGACTTGCGCCGCCGCTTTTTCACGTTCCGTCCCAATCGCGACCTCACTCTCGATGACCTTCCGGTTGCTGGCCTTGCCGAGCCGGTCAAATCCTATGAGGCTTTTCTCGACTGGCTCAACGCCCGCGCGAAGGAACATCCCAAACTCCAGATTGTCCACGAAACGAATCAGGGCGACTGGCGCGCGCACCTTGAATCCTGCCATCTCGATCCCGAGTTGTTCGCCTATCAATTGCGGATGAATCTTGACGAGGGTGGTGTGAACGAGATTTTCAACGAGTTGAAGGAGAACAAGGATTTCATCCGCCTCTTTCTTGAACTCGGGCTTGATCCGGGAACGCCTACCCAGGTCCGCAATAATCTGGGTGACTTTCTGCCCCAGCACCGACGTTTGGAAGCCATGCGCGCCCAAGTCGCATTCAACGACCGGCTGCTCGTGGAACTGAAACTGTTTCTCGACCAGCTTGGTTTGTTCCGCGAAGCCGAGTCGCTTGCCCGTGCCGCTGGCGCCACCGCTTCGCTGCTGTTGGCACAGTTGCAGGCCGCTGCGCAGCAGGCGACCACCGACTTGAAGAAGTTTGAACAACAAGCCAAAGAGCTTGCGGAAAGAGAGCGCGGTGTCAGCTCCCAGCGCGACAGCGTTCGTCGGCGTCTAAATTTCTTCGCGCACAAACGCGCTCATCTTGAAGTCAGTGAATCTCAGGAGGCGCTTCAAGCCGCCGAGCGGGAGGTCGAGAATGCCGACAAAGCTGTTCGCCTCGTCGCTTTGGCTGAACGCCTCTCCCAACTGCGTGATCGGGAAGCTGAGGCTGGCGTATTGCAGGACGCCATTCATCGTGAGCAGGAGCAGGCACGTCCCGAACTCGAAACACTTGAAGCGTTGGGCGCTCACCTGCAAAAGGCTTTGAATCTCGAATTGTCGCGGGCCAGCGCGCGGCTGTCTGCGGCCCAGGATCGAAAGAAAAATCTTCGCAGCCGACAGACCGAGTTGCAGAAGCAACGCGAGGCCGCTATGCGCGAGCAGGCCGGCAAAGGCAGCGACCTTCGTAACGTCGAACAATTCTTCACCAACCGCGACCGCCAGCGCGACAAGTTGCGGCAGGAGGGTGTTCTGGATTCCAAGGAAGAAGCCGCTGCCGCGCACGAGCGCTGGCAGAACGCTGCTCGAAATTCCACCGATGCGGCCACGCGCGCCCGATCCGAGCGTGAGACCGCCCTCACCGAGGCGCGGCAGTTGGCGGAACAACGCGCCAAGCTGGCATTCCAAGCCTCTGAAACTGAAGGCCGCTTCAAACAACTTACTACTCGCGTTGGCGATGCGGAACTGCGAGAGACGACGCTCGCCACGCATCCCGAGTTGCAGGCCGCCATCGAAGCGTCTCGTGCCGACCTCGAATTGCCAGCCACCTTGGACCGCCTTCGCCAGCGTGTGGCCGATCATTTGAACCATTTGCTCCGCCTGAACGCAGACATGGCCGAGGATGCCCGCGCCGAAAAGCATGTAGACCGTGATGGTTTGTTCCCTCCGACTCGCGATGTGGAAGCCGTGGTGGAACACCTCAAGAGTCAAGGCGTGGCCAGCGCTACTCCGGCGACGCATTGGCTTGCGCTCAATACCGATGTCGCTTCCGCCAATGCCTTGTTGGCTTCTGATCCCGCTCGTTTCCACGGCGTGATGTTCAACACCCTCGCTGACCAAGCCAGGGCCGAAGCCGCCGCAAAGTCCGCGCAGTCTCCGCAAGCACCCGTGCAGGTTTCGCCCACTCCCGAGCAGATGCCCAAGCCCTCCGAGTCAGCCTCGGTGGTCGTGCTCCCCCGCCATGCGGGTGCTTACAACCGTGACGCCGCCCAAACCGAACGCGTGTCTCTTCAGTCACGTCTGCAGTCCACCCGCACGACGCTTGATTCGCTTCGCGCACAGCACAAATCTGCCGCCGAGTTGGAAACCAATCTGACCGCATGGCTCGCGGAATTCGGTGGCGGAAAGCTGACCACGTTGCGCGAGCAGCGTCGCGGTGAGGAGCAATCGCTCGCCAATCTCCGGGAGCGCGAAAAGGAGTCCGGAGAGCAGAGCGCGGCAAAACAAACGCTTGCCGAGGGTCTCGAAACTCAAGCCCGCCATCACGAGCAAGTCAGTCAGCGCGCCAGCACGATGGCCGGTAAAGCAGAGACGTTCATCGAACAATTCGAGACGTCACTCGAAGCCCGGCGGCAGGAACGCGAGACGTTGAAGCAGCGCCTTGCGAGTTTGGAATCCGAGTTAGGAACGCTGCATGACTCTGCCGAGCAACTCAAGTTGTCCGAGCCGGGACTGGAAAGTGAGGAACAAGAGGCGCGCGATCAGGTTCGCGATTTGAAAAAGGAACTTACCACCATCACCTATGCGGCGGCGTCTGAACCGGAATCATTGACCGAGACACTTGCCGCCTTGCGCCAGCGTTACGCTTCCGAAGTTCAGCGATTCGATGGCCGTTTCAAGAATACCGCCGCCCAGGGCCAGCTTGATGAAAAGCAGAAGCAGATCACCGCGTTGAAGCAGTCCCTCGATGGCGAGGAGTTTCGCGATCTCAATCGAAAGGATGCGCAGGCTTTGGTGAACACGGGCAATTTGCTCGTGCTGCGGACTGACGCCAGACAGCGCCATGCCAACGCCCTGTCAGCTCGCGGCGCTGCCGACTTGCGCCTCAAACAAGCGCGCAGTGCGCTTGAGCAGCGCGGCACGCCGGCCGAGTTGGACAAACCCTTGCAAGGCGAACTTGTGCCCGAGATCGCTGCCGAGGTCGGCAGCATCGTAGGGAACTTGGAAGCCGAGGCCGCCCGTCTTGAGGGCGACCACCAGCGAGTTCGCCTCGACGTCGAGGCGAACGAAAAAGCCGCGCAGTCTTCGACTTCACGCAACGAAAGGCTGAAGGGACAAGCGAAACTCCTCACCAACTTGGACGTGCAGCCTTCTGCTGTGACGGAACTGCCCGCCCTGTTGGCTGACGATGCCTCCGTTGCCGCCACGGTGGATGACCTCTGCGCTTCATTGCACTCTGCGCGAAAGCAGGTCGAACAACAGCATGGGCGGATTGGCGAACGTCATTCGGCGATTCGCGATTTGACCCAAAGCGAGGAATTTTCCCGCGAGTTGAACATTCCCGCGCGTTCACTGTTTGCCACGCTCACGTTGGCCGAGTTGATTCAGGGCAGCGTGGCGGTGGATCGCCAGCAGGCTGTGGCCGAGCAGACCGAAACCCTCAAAGTGGAACTGCAACAGATGCAGCAACACCGCGATTTGATTGTCAGTGAGTTGCTCACCGAGTCCGAGAAGGCTGTCAACCTCTTGGGGCGGGCCGCTCGTTTCAGCAAAATGCCGGAAACCATGACCGGCTGGGAAGGCGAGCCATTCCTCCGCATCCACCTCTCCATGCCGCACAGTCAGGACGAGAAAATTCTGCGCCTCCGCGCTTATGTGGACGACTTGCTGACGCGCGGTAATCTACCCGACGGTGTGCGGCTGGTTTTTGATGCTCTCCTCGCGCTGGTGACGGAGCGCGGTATGGAGGCCAGCATTCTTAAACCCGAAACCCAACGCCGCAAAACCCGCTACCCCGTGCGCGAAATGAGCGGTTGGAGTGAGGGTGAACGCACGACCGTCGCCATCATTCTCTATTGCACACTCGTCAAACTTCGTGCTCAAAGTCGCGGCCTCGCCGAGCGGCGCGCCGAGGTCAGTGCGCTGCTGTTGGACAATCCCATTGGCAAGGCGTCCAAGCCCGAGTTTCTGGAAATGCATCGCTGGATTGCCGGTGCGCTCGGCGTGCAGCTCATCTACGCCACAGGCATCAACGATCCGCAGGCGCTGAGTGTATTCCCGAACCGCATCCGGCTCGCCAAGAATCGCATCGTCACCCAAACCGGCGAACTTGCCGTGGGCGTCGTGGGCGAGGAGGAGGAATCCGTCATCCACGACATCCGCATCTTCGACGGCCACGGCGAAGCGGATCGAGTTGCAACCCCTACCACCGAGGCATGACTCCCGCCGACCAGTTCCATCGCTGCCTCCTCAATCATTCCGACGGGAAGGTGCGGCTAGAACTCGACGCAGTGCGAAAAGCCTTTCAGCAGGTTTACCCGGAACTGGCGGCGACACCTTCCGCGCGCGGAAGGTTGCGCGAACTGCTCGACATCCTCCAACTTGACGAACGGATCGAGCTGCCCAAGGGTCGCGAACTCTGGGATGTTTCCGCGCTGCCAGCGTTGCCTCGCTGGGTGAAGTTGCCCCGCGACACAGTGTCCGCAGAGAAACCTGATCTCCGCGCAATTCCCTGGTCGCCGGAACTGCGCTTTCTCGCCACGACCCGCGTGTTCGTCCCTTTGGCCGACTTGCTGAAGTTGCAGGAGTTCTTTGCGCGTGGCGGGCGCGAGCGCCCCCTTGTGCCAATCAAAGAACGCTCACTGGAAATCTTCGGCGACGAGAAGCGGCTCGATCCGTTGGCACGCGGCTCGGCCTTGTTTGGTGAAGGACGCCTCACTCCCGAAAAGCTTCGCTGCTTCATCGTCCCTGAACCGTTGCCGTGGACCGCCGGTTCAACATCGGACGGGCCAGTCATAGTCATCGAGAATGCCGCGACGTGGCACTCCTACTGTCGGTGGAACGCGGAACAAAAACTGTTCAGCGCCGTCATCTATGGCTGTGGCAATCGCTTTGTGGATGGGATTCGTTCGTTGAACGACATCTTCGCGGCGCTCGGCGGCCCGCGCCGCGTGCTCTACTTTGGCGATCTCGATCCTCAAGGCTTGTTGATTCCGCAAGAAGCATCTGCCCGCGCGCAAGCCGCAAGCCTGCCCGCAGTCGAGCCGCATTTGTGGAGCTATCGTCAGTTGCTGATGCTCGGTGACGGGCGCGGTCAACCGTGGGGAGGCGAACCGCCGTCATCTACGCTTTGCGATTGGCTTGGAGAATGTGCCGAACCAGTTCGACAACTTTTCGCCGCCAGCCAACGCTTGGCTCAGGAACATGTCGGATGGGAGTTCCTTCGCGACCAAGCCGGAGCCATTAAATGAGCGCGTGCGACATCAGCCACAGCAGCGTCGAGCGCATCATCTTTCCCGACAGTTGCACGCTGCTGGATTACATGTTCGGCCTGCTCACGCGCCTGATGGACGGCCTCGTCGTCTATCCCGCGAACATGAAGAAAAACCTCGGCCTCTCGCTCGGCATGTGGAACAGCCAGACCGTCCTGCTCGCGCTCATCAAGAAAGGCCTCACGCGCGAAGCCGCCTACAAACTCTGCCAGGACGCCGCGATGAAAACGTGGGAAGTCAAACACGCCGGCCGCGATGACGCGGACTTCGTGGAGCAACTCCAGGCCGACCCCGCCGTGGCCAAACATTTCAAGAAAGGCGAGCTCGAAGCCCTCTGCTCGCTCGACTTCCATTTCAAAGAAGTGAACAACCGGTTCAAGAAGTTGGGGCTGTGAACTGGCAGCTTGTTCGCAGTCTGCCGAAGGGCTAAATTCAGCGCCGTGGACATGACTCACGAGATTTCGGAAGGACGTCAGCGCCGCCTCGAACTCGCGCGCCTGGCGTTCAAGGAATTTTACGCGCAATGTTTCTGGTCCTCCGATCCTGAGCATGTCGTCGAGGAAACGGACCTGCCTTGGATCATCCGCAATCTCCGGCTGCATGGCGGACATCGCGGTTATCGCATCGTCGCTGAACTATGCCGCTAGGAGATTTCGAGCGCGAAGTGTTGCGGGTGCTGGCCGCGAACCGGAATCCCGACAGTTTCATTGCCGGGGGGACAGTTCTGCATCAGCGGGATGACACCCCGCGCCGTTCCGAGGACGTGGATGTGTTTCATGATTTACCCGAGGCGTTGCTGAACGCTTGCGAGGCCGACTCGGCCACGTTGATCGCGGCGGGCTTTGCGGTTGAGCCGGTGGGCCGGGTGCAGCCGGAATTTCGCCGCGCCATTATCCGGCGGCTTGATCTGCAAACCAAAATCGAGTGGGTGCAGGATGCCGCCTTCCGTTTCTTCCCGGTCGAACCCGACCTGGAGTTGGGCTGGCGTCTCAATTTCTGGGATGCCGCCACGAACAAGGTTCTGGCGATGACTGGCCGCCAGAAGATTCGGGACTTCCTGGATTGCCTCCATCTGCACGAGCGCCACTTGCACCTCGGCGCGCTGGTCTGGGCGGCCGGCGGCAAAGACCCCGGACTCACGCCCGAGTTCATCCTGGACTGGGCGCTGCGCGGGAATCGTTTCTTCCCCGAAGACTTGGCGGACGTACGTCTGGGCAAACCCATTGACCTCGTGGCCACCAAACAGGCGTGGTTTGCGGCGGTGCAAGAAGCGCGTGAACTGGTCGCCCTCCTGCCCGTCGCCGAAATGGGCTGCCTTTACCTGGACGCGACCGGCAAACCCGTCTGCCCCGATCCGGCTTTGCCGGAATTTGCGAAACTCACGCGCCACTACGGCAGCGTCAAAGGCGCATGGCCGTGCATTGTGGAAAACTAAGACCAGCAGGGTCATGACAAAACATCTCAAGCAAGGCGAACTTGAAGCCCTCTGCTCGCTCGACTTCCATTTCAATGAAGTGAACAACCGGTTCAAGAAACTCGGCCTGTAGCCGCCGACGTGAGGAGGCGGAATGTTTTATACTCTGCGCGGCCATAGATTGCGCTTTTTGAAATCGAGCGAAAATGGTCGCTTCCCATTGATTGTGAGCTACTTGACAACTCAAGTGTCACGGTGCCAAAAGCGCAGTTTGTGACCGCGCTCAGTATAACCACGGATGAACATGGATAATCCCGGATTCAATTCAGCCACGAAAGGGAACGAAGAACACAAGTTCAACCTTCTCCGCCTGGATCCGTTTTCGCTGGCCGGGCCAATGCCGCCGTCTCTGGAAGACGCGCTGACCAGAAGTGGACTGGACGCTGGCTTCTGAAGACCGCCTAACCGCCGAAGTGAAGTGAAGCTTCGTCCGTTCTCGACGATTCCCATTTCGCAACTTCTCTCGCCGAGTATCCGAAGGCGAAGGAAGGCATCGTCATCTGCCGCACCCCGAGGCCGTTCAAACTCGTTCCCAAAATTACGGCCCTCCCGTGGCAGGAAATTCCAACTCTGGGCGAACGCATCACCTGAGTGTCGGCACCGAACCTCCCAAGCTCGCTGCCGTCATATTCGCCCACATGGTGGGCTACAGTGCGGATGATGCGACGCCCCAGGAGCGCAATGTCCCGGGCAAGCCCGTCGGCCGTGGAGTCATACTTTACAAATAGTCCGGCCAAACGCACACTGCGCTGGCATGATTCCCGTTCGGATGCAAACTCTCTGAAACACGTTAAGACACTCATGATTGGCAACTCGCTCACCCACTACCGGATCACCGCCAAGCTGGGCGAAGGCGGCATGGGCGCGGTGTATCGCGCGACTGACACGAAGCTTGGCCGCGAAGTGGCGATAAAAGTCCTGCCGCCGCACTTCAGTCGTGATGCCCAGAGCCTTGCCCGCTTCGAGCGCGAGGCTAGCGCGCTGGCTTCACTCAACCATCCGCAAATCGCCGCCATTTATGGCTTCGACTCGGATCATTCCTCGTGCTCGAACTCGTCGAGGGCGAGACTCTCGGAGAACGACTCCGGCGCGGAGCGCTTCCGCTCGACGAGGCGCTGAAGGTCGCCCGGCAGATCGCCGAGGCCATCGAAGCCGCGCACGAGAATGGAATCATTCATCGCGACCTCAAGCCGGGGAATGTGAAGATCACGTCCAACGGCCGGGTCAAGGTATTGGATTTCGGGCTGGCGAAGATGACGGTAGGGACGCGTTCCACCGCGTCCCCATCTGTTTCAAATGAGAAGGCCAGCGGAAAAATTGGGGACGCGGTGGAACGCGTCCTTACCAGCGCAAACATGGACGCTTCTACGCTCTGTGCAGACTCCACCACCCCCGGCGCTGTGATGGGCACCCCGGCCTACATGAGCCCGGAGCAGGCTCGCGGCCAGGAGGTGGACAAGCGAACGGACGTGTGGGCCTTTGGCTGTTGTTTGTATGAATGTCTGAGCGGAACCAAACCTTTCAGGGGTGACACGGTCAGCGACCTGATGGCCGAGGTGCTGCGCAGCGAGCCGGACTGGTCGTTGGTGCTGCCGGAAACGCCGCGCGAAGTGGTGACGTTATTGCGCCGGTGTTTGGAGAAGGAACAGACTCGAAGGTTGAGCAGTATGGGCGACATCGCCCTCACGCTGGAGTCGGCAGGAGTTTCCAATGCGCTTCCAAGAGCCGCCTCGTCGGACAGTAGCAGCCGACGTGAGTCGGCTCATTCTGAACGCGGAACGGCAAGTCAGAGCCGACTCACGTCGGCTGCTACAAAGTTTGGTGGGATCGCCGCGCTCCTGTTGTTCGCCATCGGAGTTGGCTGGTGGTTCCCGCATCAATCGGGCAAGACGCCGAAGCCGAGCGCAAGTTCACCTGGCGTGACGAATTCTCCCGCCGCCGCCACGCCGATCGCCATCGACCAGAAATCCATCGCCGTGCTGCCGTTCGTGAACATGAGCGCGGACAAGGACAATGAGTATTTCAGCGACGGCATTTCAGAGGAAATTCTCAATGCGCTGGCCCGGACGCCGGGTTTGCGCGTGGCGGCGCGGACCTCGGCCTTTTCGTTCAAGGGCAAGAACGAATCGGTGCAGCACATCGGCGAGATGCTCAAAGTGGGCGTCGTACTCGAAGGCAGCGTGCGGCGCGCGGGCAACCAACTGCGCATCACCGCCCAGCTCATCAACGTGGCCGACGGCTTCAATATGTGGTCGGACACGTTTGATCGGAAAGCAGAGGATGTGTTCGCGATTCAAACCGAGGTGGCGCTGCGGGTGCAGGAGGTGTTGAAAGTGAAACTGCTGGCGGGAGACGGCTCCAGCGCCACGCTCGCCGGGACGGACAATCTGGAGGCGTACGACCTGTATATGCGCGGCCGGCAATTCTGGAACCTGCGCACCGGCGCCGACATCCAACGCGCCGTGGGTTTATTCCAGCAAGCGACGGAGAAGGATCCGAAGTTCGCCGCAGCTTACGCCGGGCTGGCGTCCAGCTACGTGCTGCTGCCGGAATACGCCGCGGTGCCGGGGCGCGAGGCGATTCCCAAGGCGCGGGCGGCGGCGCGGCGGGCGCTCGAACTGGATGGCCGGCTGGCCGAAGCCCACGCGGTGCTGGGCCAATGCGCGCAGAGTGATTGGGATTGGGCGGGCGCGGAGCAGGAATATCAGGAGGCGCTGCGCTTGATCCCCAATCATGCCACCAGTCACCACTGGTATTCGACGCTGCTGCAAGTACAGGGAAGGATGGATCAAGCCCTCGCTGAGATTCGCAAGGCTCTGGCGCTCGATCCGTTGTCCGCCGTGATTCAGGATACCGTTGGCTACCACCTTTGTTTTGCTGGTCGATACGAGGAGGCATTGGTGGAGGTTGATAAAGCGCTCAAGCTTTCGCCGGACTTCCTGTCGGCCTATGGTGATCGCGGTCGAATCTTCCTCGTGCAGAAGAAAATTCTGGAAGCCATTGCCGAGTTTGAAAAGGTCCGGAAAAAGACGGGTGACACGCCGTACGCACTTGGTTACTTGGGCCACGCTTATGCCCTTGCGGGCCGGACGAATGAGGCGCGTCAAATCCTCGAGAAGTTGAAGAGCATCTCGGCCAGCGGCGGTTCCGCCGCCTATGAGATTGGGCTTGTTTACCAGGGATTGGGTGAGCTGGATCAAGCTTTTCTCTGGTTAGAGCGTTCGGCCGATAGCCGCGACCAGGATCCGCGGTCGTGGAAAATCGAGCCGCTGTTGAGGGACGTGGTTAAAGACCCGCGCTACGCGGCGCTGCTCAAGAAATTCAGTCTGGACAAATGAGCGCCAGCACCGAACAACGCAAGCCCGTCGCGGAATGGCTGGAGCATCATCACTGGGTCGTGGGTGGTCTTCTGTCCAAGCACTCCGGTCGGGAGTCCAAGACGAAGGGCACTTGGTTAAAGCTCATCGTGGAGAAGAGCATCGAGGCTCTGAGAAACCCGGCTTGCCACGGTTCCTGTCCTGACGTTATTTTCGCGATATGAAGACTAGCAGCATGACGATCTCCGTTTCGCCGGCTGACGCCGCCATCATTCGGAACTTTCGCCAGGCCAGGCGCTACCCGACCAATGCTGGCGTGGTCCACGCGGCACTGCGCCGCCTGGAAGATACGGAATGGGACCCTGACTCATATCCGCCTGGTAGCCTGGCCCATCTTTACACGCCCTCGAGAAATCGAGAGGAACTGATGCTAAATAAAGTCAGCACGTTAAAGGTGGACCACGATGACTAAATGTCAGTGGGACCTCTGGACGCTGGATTTCCCGGGGCGTGGCACCCATCCAGCCGTGCTGGTTTCTCACCCAGATCGGTGCGCCCGTTCGGCAGTCGTGAACGTGCTGTACTGCACCAGCCAGCGGCAGGGCAGAGCGCCGAAGGAAAATGAAGTCATGCTCAACAGCGCCGATGGATTGGAATGGGAAACCTTCTGCCTCTGCGACCATCTATATTCGATAGAGGCTTCACAATTGAAGGCACGGCTTGGTCGCGTAGGTCCTGAACGGCGTCGCGCCATTCGCCGCAAGTTGATTCAATTCTACCGCCTGTTGGTTGACGACTGATGCCCCAAGGTGCGGCAGCATGGCTTTCACTGTCCTGTCATTTGCACGCCGGACCAACTGCTCTCAATTTGAGCCATGAAGAATCCGATTATCGCCGAACTGCGCCGGATCCGGGATGCGCGCGCCCAGCGTCACAACTTCGATATTGAGGCGATGGCGCGTGACTTGACAGAGCTCGCGCCTTGGATGCAAAGGCAGACCTGCACTCTGCGCCGCGGGCGGATGGTCTCTGTCGCATCGCTTCGCCCAAGAAAGCAGGCCCGGGTCGGCACCTCGAAAGTGGGAGTGATGAAGCACAAGTGAAGTGTCTATCTGTCGCGTGTTCCGGCTGCTGGTTGAAGCGATTTCGAGACGCCCTTGATCGTTTTTCAGCCAATCCTTCAACCAAAAATCCATTTTGAAAACATACCTCATCCTCTCGACCCTCCTCACCATCGGCCTGAACCCAGCCTCTGCCGCGGATTCAGCCCCGCCGAATTGGCCGCAGTTCCGCGGTCCGGGCGGCAATGCCATCGCTCCCGCGCAAACCATCCCGCTCGCGTTCGGTCCTGAAAAGAATCTGCGCTGGCAAACCGCGATGCCCTCTGGTCATTCGTCCCCGTGCATCTGGGGCGACCGCATCTTTCTCACCGGCCATGTCGGCACGACCTTGAAGATGCTCTGCGTGCGCCGCTCGGATGGGAAAATTCTTTGGGACCGGGAGCGGACAATTTCCAAACTGCTCACCTACGAACACGTGGCCGGCGGCCCGGCGAATTCCACTCCGGCGACCGATGGCCAACGCGTGGCCTTCCTGTTCGACGACTACGGCGTGGTCGTCACCGATCTGGCGGGTGCGTTGGTTTGGGAAAGGAAGTTTCCCTCAACCGCGAATGCTTACAGCTACGGTGCCTCACCCGTCCTCGACGACGGCAACCTTTATCTGAACCGGGATGGCGGCCTTGATTCGAGCCTGATCTGTCTGGAGGCCTCGACGGGGAAGGAGCTTTGGAAAGCCGCGCGACCAAACATGATTGGCAGTTTTTGCACGCCATACGTGTTGGGCGAAGGCGCGGCGAAACAAATTCTGGCAGGCGGCACCGGCTGGCTCCACGCCTACGCCGCTGCGACGGGTGATCCTGTCTGGCAAGTGGGCGGCTTGCCTGCCATCGTCTGTCCCTCACCGGTGGCTGCCGATGGCATGATCATCTTTGGTGGATGGACCACGGCACATGCGGCCGGTCGCAACCGTGTGGAATCCGCTTTCGATGAAGATTCCGGCGTCTCGGCTGAATCGATGAAGGATCCGGCAGCTTTCCTGGCGCAGTTTGATGCAAACAAGGACGGGAAGTTGTCAAAGGATGAGTTCCCCAGGAGCCGCGCGCGCGATGCCTTCAACTTCATCGACAAAAACAGGAATGGTTTTGCCGAGCTGGAGGAATGGGCTCCGCTTTACGGTGAACAACAGATGGCCCCGGGGCGGAACGTGATCCTTGGCATTACGACCGGCGGCAAGGGTGATGTCACCAAGACCCACGTGAAATGGGAGACGACCAAGGGCGTGCCTTATGTCGCTTCGACGCTGATCCATGGCGGGCGGGTGTACCTCGTGAAGACCGGCGGATTCGTCACCTGCCTCGATGCGAAGACTGGGAAGGCGCATTACGAATCGGAACGGCTGGGAGTTGCCGGAGAGTATTACTCTACTCCCATCGCGGTGGGTGATCACATCATCGTCTCTGCCCAACGAGGGACGGTGTTTGTGCTGAAGGACGGAGTGAAGTTTGATGTGGTCTCACGCAACGAACTTGGCGAAGCGATCTTCGCCACGCCTGCCGTGGTGGGGAACACTTTGTATCTTCGCGATGAGAAACACCTCTGGGCGTTTGGAGAATAAGCGCGGATCAGTTGTTGCGTATATGTGTGCGGTATAAACCCGCCCGGCACTGCGAAACTTTTGGAGTGCGGTGGCAAAGCGCAGAGACGACACCGCTTTCGCATAGCACCGGACATCCTTTCCCGTTCAAAAGCACCGTTGCACGGTGGAGCTGAAGGTCGAGACGGATCACTTCGCGATCAGTTGGCGCTCTGCCGGCGAAGTTCAAATCGAGCGGCGTGGTTGCCTCTATCGCCAAATTGAGAATGCACAGTTGTGTGGCGCTGCTTCGTTTTCCCATCGACGATCAGGCCTTGCCGAGACAAGCTCACAAATCAACTTGCCCATCCAATCAATGATCAACCCAATCAACCTCCATCAGTTCATCGCCTCGTCCCGGCTCCAAACCCGCCTCGCTACTCTCCTGGTATTCGTTACCTGGGCCGCGAGCCTCGGTATGCTGAACGCAGCCGTGAAACCACAGACTCCCGTTGCTGATTCGTTTGCCCCGGATCATGTCCTCGATATTTCCATCATTCTGCCGGAGGCTGAATTTGAAAAGATGCGTAATCAATCGCGGGATCCGGCCTTGGAGTTCAGCAAGACCCGTCTCGAACACGCCGCCGAACGGCCTTACACATGGTTCCAAAGCGAGGTCACCATCGACGGCGCGCGTTTCGCGAAAGTCGGTGTGCGGAAACGGGGATTCTTCGGCTCGACCAGCCAGGAACGTCCCGCGCTGAACATCGATCTCGCGCACTACAAAAAGAAAAACCAGTTCGCCGGTGAGATGCGCTTCAAACTCCATAACAACAACCAGGATGCATCGCAGATAAAGCAGGCGCTTTCCTATCAGGTGTTTGCTGCGGCGGGTGTGCCCAGTCCGCGTTGCAATTTTGCGCGAGTGAAAATCAACGGGCACGATCTTGGCGTCTATTCGCACATCGACCGCATCGACGATGAGTTTCTCGACCGGCACTTTGGTAGTCACGGGGGGAGTCTTTACGAGGCGGCGATCAGCGATTTCCGGCCCGGCTGGATCGAGACCTTTCAGAAGAAAAACGAGAACGGGCAAAATGGAAAAGCCGAACTCACCGCCGTGGTGGAGGCATTGCAAAGCACCGATGCTGAATTGTTGGAGCGATTGGACAAGGTGCTGGACATGGACGCTTTCATGAGTTTCTGGGCGGTGGAAAGCCTGATCAACCATTGGGACGGATTCGCAGGCCATCAAAACAACGCCTTTGTTTATCATGATCCGAAAACCAAAAAGCTCCGGTTCATCCCATGGGGGCCGGACTCCACATTCGGGGACCACCATCTATTCGTGCCCTTTCAACCACCCGCCTCGGTCTTGGCAGTCAGCTACCTGACGCGCCGGCTCTACAACCATCCTGTGACCCAGGAACGCTATCGGCGTCGGATGAAGGAATTGCTGGCCACGGCCTGGGACGAAAAGAAGCTGCTGGCCGAAGTGGACCGCATGGAGAATTTGCTGCGAGGTAAGATGCTTGTGCCGGAACCGATGGTGAAGATGTCACTTGCAGGTGTGAGGAAATTTATCACCAATCGCAGGTCCGTTATCGAAGCAGAGCTTGCTCAACCGGCTCAACCGTGGAACTTCACGCTGAGGCGCTCCATATCCATCGAGGATGTGGCCAAGTCGAAGGTGAGCTTCTCAGCGACTTGGAGTACGAATTTTTTCCGGCCACCCGACAAGAGCAGCATGGCGCAAGTGGAGCTCGACTTTTATGGCCGGCACTATTCGGGAACGTTCACTGAATTGAGAGCAGGCCCCGACATGAGGACCCCGGGGAACGCAAGCGTCATATTGACCGGAATCTTCCCCGGAGTGTCGGTGCCAATCCATTTAGCGATCAGCACTCCCAGCAAGTTGTTTCAGAGCGGCACCCAGAAGTTCACACCCGGGGAGACCGGAGTGACGATGCTGGCGGGTCATTTTGAGCAGGAAGATTTCCGCATTTTAGGATTCTCCAGCACCGGCAACTTGAGCCTGAAGCAAACCGGCATGACCGAGGGCGCGGCTGTGGCGGGGGAGTTTGAAGGCAACTTCGCATTCCTGCCTTGGGAGGACGTCGATTTGAAGGCGCTGAAATCAGTCTCAGCTGAGAAAAAGTAATTGAGAACCCCGGCTGCTTGTCGCGATCAGGCATTCGATCCAAGCCTTAAACCACACATAATGAACCTAACTCTACTGGGACGTTTCCTCGGAATTCTCAACCACGGATTTCACGGATGCTCACGGATTGGGCGGAATTTACCGTCATCTGATCCGTGCCATCCGTGGTCAATTCTCCAGCGTGTCTCTGAAGTGCTAACCAGCAGCACAATACGATCCTGGCTGGTGCTTGCTTGCCTCCTCACCATCACCCTTCGCAGCCAGGCCGCCGAGCCATCGGGGGCCGTGTTGTCGAACGATGAGTTCTTCGACCCGAACCGGCTGCTGGAAGTGCAAATCACCTTGTCGGCGGAGGATTTTGAAAAGCTCCGCCAGCAACACCGCGACTTGAGCGCGCAGTTCAGCCAGAGCCGCACCGAGAAGGCTCAGGCGCTGCCCAAATCGTACGAATGGTTCAAGGGCGAGGTCACGATTGGCGGCGTCACTCTCAAGAACGTCGGCATTCGCAAGCGGGGCTTGCTCGGCTCGGACAACTCGACACGCCCCTCTTTCAACATCGATTTCGATCACTTCGTGAAGGGCCAGACATTCGCGGGTGAAGCGCGGTTCACGCTGCACAACAATAACCAGGATCCCTCGCAAGTGCAGCAAGCGCTGGGCTACCGCGTGTTTGCGGCGGCCGGCGTGCCCGCGCCACGCTGTAATCTCGCCCAGGTGACCGTCAACGGGAAAAGTCTGGGCATCTACTCGCATATCGAAGCGGTGGACGAACGTTTTTTGCGGCGGCACTTTTCCAACGCCAAAGGAAACCTGTATGAAGCAACCGGCAGCGATTTTCGTCCCGGTTGGGTGAATGCCTTCGAGTCCAAGAACCACAAGACGACCAATGACCGCGGCGATCTGGAGCAGGTGGTTCGCGCTCTGGATTCCAAGGAGGGAATGATCGAGCGCGTCTCTCAAGTCGTGGATGTGAGCGCCTACCTTAACTTTTGGGCAACGGAGGTTCTCATCGGCCATTGGGATGGTTTCGCCGGCAATCAAAACAACGCATTCGTTTATCACGATCCCAAGGCGGACAAGTTTCACTTCATCGCCTGGGGTGCTGATTCCACGTTCGGCGATTCGGATGTGTTTGTTCCCTTCGTGCCGCCAGTTTCGGTGAAGGCAAATGGTTATCTTGCACGCCAGCTCTACAACCATCCGCAGACGCGCGAAAAGTATCGTCAACGAATGCGCGAACTCCTGGCCACCGTCTGGAAAGAGCAGGAACTTTTGGCGGAAGTGGACCGCATGGAAGTTCTCGTGAAGGATCGGATTACCATTCCCAAGCCACAATTCGACGCCGGTTTGAAGAAAGTGCGAGAATACATCCGCACCCAGCGGGCGGCGATGGAGTCGGAATTGGCGCAGCCTGCCAAGCCCTGGATCTACCCGATGCGTCCGAACCGCTATAACGAATTCGCCGGCAAACTCTCGGCGAGTTTTTCGACCGTGTGGTCAACGAATCCGGTCAGCATGGAGCTGACCAATTTTCCTCCGCAACACCTTGGTCAATTGGACCTCGATTTCTATAGCCAGCGGTATTCAGACAAGCAGGCGCGGAGCCGAACCGGCATTCACCCTCGTCACCCGGACTTTGCTAGCGTTCAGGTGGTGGCAGCCGTGGATGGGGTCACAGCGCCAGTAACCGTTTCCATCTCCGTGGAAAAGGATGTTTTCCTGAAGGGTGGGACCATTCCCCTCGATGGCAGGCAGGCCATCGGCTACCTCGTGACGGGTGTGCGTGGGACGAAATCCTTCCGAGTTCTCAGTTTCCTTCAGAATGGCAAAGGGTCGATCACGCTGGATCGTTCGGGGCTGAAATTGGGGGATGAGGTCAGTGGCCACATTGAGACGGAAGTCTGGGCGCGACTTTGGGAAGATTTCGATCTGAAGGTGCTGAACGCGGTGAGTTCAGCCAAGGTGAGATAGTGTCCAGCGGTTTGTAGAACTGCGGCAATCGTTCTAAAACCACGAACCACCCACATTGAGCTCAACCAGCAAAGCAATTCGGATCTGCCTGAGGCTCGTCTGCGCCATAATCGGCTCCATCATTCTTCACGCCACCGCTCCGGCCCCATCTGCCTCCGCCGATCCTTTTGATCCCAGCCGCATTCTCGAAGTGCGGAATACGATGACGGAGGCGTATTGGGACAAGCTGCCACCCTACACCGCTGACCTCAAGCCAGTGGCCTCAAAATGGATTGCGGGCGCAGGTAATCGTGGAACGTTTCAGGGCTGTTCACGCCGCCGCCCATGCCGCTGAGGTTGCAGCCGCCGTAGGGAACGCCCTGAGGAAAGCAGTTGTGAGCGTTGATCCAACTGTTGCCTGCGATCATCGCCTCGGCGACACGGTTGGCGCGATCGAGGTTCGCGCTCCAGACGCTGTTCGCCAATCCGTAGGTGGAGCGGTTCACGATTTCGACGGCTTGATCTTCGTCCCGGAACGGCATCACGTAAGCGACCGGGCCGAAGATTTCTTCGCGGCAGGCCACGTTATCCGGTGACCCGGTGAGCAAGGCGGGTTTCACATAGAAACCGCCTTCGTGACCCTTGACGGTCGCCGGTCCGCCACTGAGTAGAAATTTGGCACCTTCCTTTTGGCCGCGTTCAAGATACCCAAGCACGCGCTGGCGCTGCTTCTCGCTGACGACGGGGCCCATCTGCGTCTCCGCATCCCACTCGTGGCCGATGCGAGTTGAGGAGAGGGCCTCTGCCGCAGTTTGGACCAGGCGGTCGAGAATCTTTTCGTGTACCAGCCAGCGGGTTGCGGTGCAGCATACTTGTCCGGCATTGAGCGTGATCGCGCCGGCGAGTGACCGTGCCGTGGCATCCACATCGACATCATCAAACACGATGGCCGCGCCTTTGCCGCCAAGTTCGAGCTTCACAGGAATAAGGTTGCGTCCGCTGGCTTCACCTACAAGTCGTCCAACTTCGGGCGAACCGGTAAATGACATCCGCTTGATGCCCGCATGCCTTGAGAGCGCCGCGCCCGCCGTCTCACCCAGGCCGGTGACGACGTTGACGACGCCTTTGGGAATCCCCACTTCCTCGACCAGTTTCGCGAAGTAGAGCGTGGAAAGCGGCGTGTCTTCGGCGGGTTTGATGACGACAGTGTTGCCCGCCGCCAGCGCCGGAGAAATGCCCCATCCGACAAGCAGCAACGGAAAATTCCACGGGAAGATGAATCCACAGACACCGTAGGGAACGCGGATCGAACGCGCCTCGTACCCGGAGACGGCGATCGGCTCGCGACGGCGGGCGTGAACGGAGATGTCAGCAAAATAGCGCAGCGTCAAGGAGACGTTGGGGATGTCTCCGGCCATGGCGGCGGCGAGAGGTTTGCCCACGTCGAGCGATTCGATCTGGGCAAGCACTTCGCGACGCTTGTCCACGAGATCAGCAAGCCGGTGAAGGAACACGGCCCGCTCGTTTGAAGGCAGGGCGGCCCAACCGCTCTTGCGGAAGGCTTCGTGCGCCGCCTTCACCGCGCGGTCAACATCCCGTTCATCTCCAGCGGTGACGCGGGCTAGAAGTTTATTGTCGCCGGGATCGCGTGTCTCGAAGGTGCCGCCGCCCGCGGCCTCCACCCAGTCGCCCCCGATGAACATCCGCAGGGGTTGAGTAGCGAGGAATTTGGTGACTTCAGGAAGCATGGTTGTCATAGGCATTTGGGGTTCGTGGTGGTGACTGTATCGAAGTCGGTGCGCATGTCATCGGGAAATTTTGAGGGGACGGAGCCTGGGGCGCATCCCGGAGTTGTTGGTTGGGTCGTCGTCCGCAGGCGTCTTCTCCCTCTCCCCGTCGGACGGGGAGGGGGTTGGGGAGAGGGGATTCCAAGCAGTCTGGACGGCCCTCCTCTCCCCGGCCCTCTCCTCCCTCGGAGGAAGGAGAGGGAGAAATCACCAACAACTTCGGGATGCGCACCAGTGCCTGCCCTCCGAAAACTTCCTTCGCAACTTTTAGGCTCGAGCGATGATGATAATGGAGGACAAGTCGTCACTCTGAAAACTGACATGCCAATCTAATTCATGGAACAAAAGCCAGAGCATCACGGACATCACCCGGCGACTCATCGGAGTCATCGATGGATTTACGTGCTCCTGGGGATCGTCCTGTGTGGGGGCTTTGCCTGGCTGGCTTTGTTGAATTCGAGCGAACGTGATTGGGCGCGTTACAAGCAGGAAGCACAGTCGCGAGGCAAACCAGTGGAATGGGCTGCCTTTGCTGCGGAACCGTTGCCGCCTGAAGTGGAGAACTTTTTGACAACCCCACTCCTTCGCAGCGCCGTCCGAAAGGGACAGGGAAACGGAGAGTTTTCATACCGGCTCGCCGTTACCCGATTGATCGGGCTATCAGTACACATGGGCAACTGGCAGAAGGGGGAACGCTCAGATCTCCGAGCCATGCACTCTGCACTAGGCGGGTCGCGCGCCGAAGACAGCAATTCAGATGACCTGTCGGCAGAGGCGATCATTCGCGCTTGCGAACCGGAGATGGAAGATCTGGCGGAATTGCGCTCGGCCAGCGCGCGCCGCTTCGCAAGGTTCGAGTTTGTTTATCCGGATCCGATCTCGGCGGATGTTCCAAACTTTGTCTTTCTTCGCGAAATCGCACAGTTGGAATCCATCCACGGCATTGTATCGCTTCGACGGGGCGATGCGGAAGTGGCGTTTGGGGATGTGCGGGTGATTCATCGTCTGGCCGAAGCGTGTTTACAGGAACCAACCCTGGTCAGCGCGATGATCGGAGTGGCTTTGCATGGGCTCGCCCTACAATGCTTTTGGGAAGGCTGGATCGACGAGCGATGGACTGAGGCGCAATTCACGGAGTTCCAGAACCGGCTTGAGCGCGCCAATCTGTTCGCGAGCACGGTACGATCGATCCGCTGGGGTGAGCAGGCCAGCTTCACATATCTGATGGAAAAGATGTCCAACGAAGAGCTGGCCTCAGTGTTCGGTGGAGCGGGCGGCACGGGATTTCGGGATCGAATTGTCACTCTGCTGTCTCTCCACGCGCCTCGAAGCTGGCGTTATCAGAATCTCCTTTTTTACAACCGCTTCTTCGATGAGATGGTTTTCCAGAATCTGGATGCCGGGCAAATGAGGATCTTTCCCGCGAAAGTCGAGAAAGGTTCGAGTTCGCTCGATCGCGCATTTACGATGTTGAGACCGTCCAATCTTTTCGCGACGAGAGCGCTTCCGAATTTGAGGAAGGCTCTCACTAACATGGCCCGCAACCAGACCGCGATCAGCCAGGCTGTCGTGGTTTGCGCGTTGGAGCGCTTCCGCAGGCAACGCAACCGATACCCCGAGTCACTCACGGAACTGACGCCTGAGTTCATCGCACGCCTGCCGCACGACGTGGTGACGGGACGACCGTTCATTTACAAACGTGGGGAAAACAACCGATTCACTCTCTACTCCGTCGGATGGAATGAAAAAGATGACGGTGGACGCGCCAGCGATGGGCACGATGACTGGGTCTGGCCGCAGCGAATGTGACGAACAGCCATCACCGGGTGTCGCGCTCGCCGGGATTTGGGTTCTTTGGACCGATTGAAGTTCGCACACGACCATCAGCGCGTCCTCCTCTGGCGGTCCGGACACTCCACGCGCCCTCATTGATAGCGATGGAGACTGCTCCCTTTTGTTGAGTCGAGAAAAGGCTGGTCTCGTTTTGCTCGAGCCGTTCCCGGAGTTTGGAGTTGAGGCGGGCTGTGACGGGAAATTCGGCCGTCGCCAGCACAATGACACCAGGTTTAATTCTTGAGAGCAGTGAATCGATCAGTGGTTCGCCGTCGTTTGGCATCCCGGCGATCACGATGTCCGATTCCAGATCGAGTGCTCCCTCCAGAAGTTTCTGCTGACCTGATCTTGCCAGCACAGGCAGAATCAACACTCGAATCCCTCCAAACTCTCCCCGCAGTAACATTGCCGCGTCATCGGCGCGTGGAAATTGATCGCCGACCGCCGGGTGGATGATCTCCCACATTCCAATTCGTTCGCCCGCGCTCATCTGCTTATGCCAGCCAGGACGTGCATCAACTCCCTTTATCAACTCGCGGTAGGCCGGGGAACGGAAACGCAACGGACTGGTCACAACTTCACCGATGCTGAAATCACCGAGAATTTCGTGGAATGCCTCCACATGTCGCAACCCACCATGACTGATCACAAGCCGAGGAAGATGATTGAAGCCGTGAGAGCGCAAGAAGGGCCTCAAAACAAACTGGGCTCCAGACCGGTCACTACAGTTCAAGAGAAGGTCGCTCGCGTCGCCGGGAGCATCCACGAGGATACCGCTGCCTCCCAAAGGCAGCACTGTGATCTCGACTCGCTTTCGTTCGAGCCATGTTTGGATCGCGACCGACGCGCACCAGATGCCGACCACACCAGCCATCCATTTCCAGCGACCACTACGCCACGCCCAACCATTCAACACCGCTGCAAGGACACCGTAATAGATCACAAACTCATGCCAAAAGGGTGGGCGGACAAAGAAGAATGCTGACGGAAGTGAAGCGCACCACTGGCTCAGCCCGATCATCCATTTCATCCAGAGCCACGAACTGTGATTGAACAATTCCGTGAGCCACGGCAGCCAGTCGCCACAGGCCAGACTGCCCAGGCTGCTTGCCAAACCCACGCTGCTGAGGGGAACGATGAGCAGATTCGCCAGCAGACTCACCGGCGTGATCATGAAGAAGTAGTAGGCAATCAAAGGCAGCGATCCGAGCCACGCCGCGAGGGAAGTCGCCAGGCTGGATGTCAGGTGTCCGAGCGCATAACGCAGAAAACGTTCCCAACGCGGACGAAGTTCATGAGGCAACAGCGGATCGGGCTCCAGCAGACGCCGGCGCAGCTTCTCAATCGGCGGTGTGATCAGGGCCAGACCCAGAACCACAAAGAACGAAAGCTGGAAGCCGGCCTGAAAAAGTTGTCGCGGATCCCAAACAAGGATGATCAATCCAGCCACTGCGAGGGAATTCAACAGGTTCGTTGGACGTCTGATCATCCAGCCGCCGATGATCACCGTCATCATCACCGTCGAACGAATTGCCGATGCCTGCCAGCCGGTTGCCGCCGTATAGAACCAGATCAATGGAATCGCCAGCAGGCCGCACGCTTGGCGGGGAATTCGCATCACACGAAACACACTCACAAGAATTCCCGCAATCAACGCGATGTGCAGGCCGCTGATGCTTGACTTTACTTAACTCTATGTAACGGTTGGGGCGTGAGAACGGCATACTCCTACGTCCGATTAAGCAGCAAACGTCAAACTAAAGACACGTCAACGGGACAAACTCGCCAACTAGAACGAGCCGCAGCAATCTGCAAGGAAAAGGGCTGGCATCTTTCCCCAAAGACATTTCTAGACTTGGGGGTTTCTGGATACAAGGGAGAGAACCGTTTGCAGGGTTCCCTTGCCAAGTTCATTAAACTTGCCAAAGAAGGAAAGCTTGGGGAACAGCCCGTTTTATTGCTGGAAGGGTTCGACAGATTTTCCCGGCAGAATATAGACAAAGCGGAACCCGCCTTTGTGGATTTGCTCAAGTCGGGCGTGGACATTCACGTTTCGCTGACAAACAAGACGTTCACCAAAGAACACACCAAGGAGCTACTCAGCCGTGTTGAAATCCTCGTTTCCATCAAGCAAGCCCATGATTTTTCCGCTCTGCTTTCCTCCCGCATCAAATCCACTCAAGAGTTGCGGGATAGGAAAATCCGTTCCGGGCAAGTGATACGGACATGCAATGTCCCCCGCTACTATGCTTTTGATGACGCAGCCAAGACGTACATTCAGACGCCGGCGGCAGACATTGTGAAACGCATCATCAAAGATTATTTGGACGGTAATTCGCTTTATAGAATCAGCCAAACATTGAACACGGAACAAATCCCGTGCATCGGTTACAAGGCGAGGGTCAAGTGGAGCCGTATGACAATCAGAGGCATACTTCAAACCGAAGCTCTATACGGAATCCATAAGGGCAACGAAGCGTTTTTCAAAGACCCCATTTGCGACAAAGACACCTTTGATCGAATTAGAGTCTTGCTGAAACAAAACTCCGGCAACCGTGGCAGGTTCGGAAGCGACTTCGTGAATATGTTCCGTGGCATTGCAAAGTGCCCGGTGTGCAAAGGCTCAATGTCCGCAGGAGTTCAATTCATTAACAGCAAAACGGGCAAGGCCAAGAAGGAGCCTTACCGCTATTTCCGTTGCAGTTCGGTTAGCAACTCAATTCCTTGCACTAATCGGCACAATTTTAACTTGAAGGAAATTGAAACGGAATTCTTTGCCGTGTTTATGCAGCAAGACCCGGAAGCGGTTTTCCGGCAAAACGATGACGGAGCCAACCAAAAGGAAATCACCCGCACGCAAACGGAACTGGACAAAGTCTCAAAGAAAATCAAGACCTTGTTGGAGGATGATGACTTGTCCGAAGTGAAGGCCAAACTTCAGGAACTTAGAAAGCAACGGCAGTCACTCAACACCAAGCTTCAAGGATTGCAGTTAAACAGATCCGCTCAAGTTGTCCGCATGGAAAACATCGTGGATTTCAAGAGGTTGCTGGCGGCCGTAAAGAAACCAACTGAAACCTTCACAACCGCAGACAAAATGAACTTTGAAAAAGGCATTTCAAGCTTGGAACAGAAGCTTAAAAACAACGCAATCCGCATGAAAGTGCGGAATATACTGCCAAGCATCATTTCTCGTATTGATTTCAACGCAGTAAAGGGCTGGTGGAAAGTTTACGACTTGAACGGCAAAGATATTTATACATCAATGCCAAACTGAAAGGTTGCTCCACGGAGTCGCTAAAACCCAAAGTCAGCAAATACGAAGAAGTTCATCGCTTAAAGCATAGACCTGAGCCCCAACAGCTCCCACCACTGGAGAGTTGTGATAATTGCACATTTCCCCACCGATTTGGATTTGGTTTCAAGTGGGTGAACAAATTCCGAAAGTCAAGGAATTCATCCTTGGCATGGCCGGAATGAGCTGACAGACTTCTACCAGTATAAATCAGAATCAATGTAACGAATAACAAGAACAACAATTTTTTAGCGTAGCAACGGCTACGGTCTCACCGAAAACCGCCAGTTTTCCAAACTATACTCTGCGCGGCCATAGATTGCGCTTTTTGAAATCGAGCGAAAATGGTCACTTCCCATTGATTGTGAGCTACTTGACAACTCAAGTGTCACGGTGCCAAAAGCGCAGTTTGTGACCGCGCTCAGTATAGAAGACCGTCCGAGCACGCACCACCTGGGTGCGTGCTTGGCGTATTCTTCTAGTAGGCGCCTTGCGGTGCCTCGGTGAGGGTGCGTTAGGTTCGCACCCTTTTGATTTCCGTGGCGGGAGCGAGGCTGAAACAACCAAAACGGAAATGAAGACGTACAAAGTATTCGCACGAGGTAACGAGACTGTGGCGGTCAAGCAAGGATGGTCATGGCCGGCATTCTTTCTACAGTGGATCTGGGCTTTCTCGAGGAAGCTCGCCGTGATTGGAGGCATCACGCTGGCAGTGAACATCGTCGTGTTGGTGATACCAGTCAAGAATCTGAATAACCCCTACCTCGTCATTGCAGGAGTGATATTTGGCTTGAAGGGCAACAAATGGCGAGAGGCAAGCCTGTTGAAGAGCGGGTTCTCCGATAAGGGGACGGTTCAAGCGAATAACCCGGCCGAGGCTGAGTCCAATTTCAAGTCTTCGTCTCAAGGCTTTCCATTCATCCAAGGCCAAACCGAAGTGGCAGGTAGCCGAGCTCCGAACACACCAGAGCAAAGGCCTGGGCAGTTTCGTTAACACGTGAGGTGCCAAATGGACCGATATTGCTACATTGATGACCAGGGCAACATCAGCGATGCGCTGCCTATTGAGGCGCTTCGTAAGATCACCTTGCCCCCACAGACCAAGGTGCTACCCGAAGGCGGAAGGAAGTGGATCACGTTTACTGAGGCATTAGAGGGTCAGTCAGCGATTGTCATCCCGGCAGCACCGGTTGATCCTCAAGCGGCATCGCAATCCTCCGTGTCAAGACCAGCATCGCCCAACCTCACCACCGATGACAAACTGCTGCTGGACCGCTACACCAAGCGTTGTGCAACAAGAGATCGGATAGCTCCGAATCAGAAATTCCGAAACATGGTGTGCGGCATCATCTCTGCGATTGGACTCCTGATCCTGATCGGCAGTTTGGCTGGCGGTGAGGATGCGGTAAGGAAGTCGCTTGGCGAACAGAATTCGGGGGAAGCCGGACGTGCCATGGGAATGTTGCCCGGCAGCGACGAGGCGAAGCGGTTAGCGGAGCAGGCAGCCGACATCACAGGCCTGACTAAGCACGAGTATCAAAGCAACTTGGGAATGGCAGCGGGTTTGATCGTCTTCGGTGGTCTGCTCTGGTGGCGTTGGAAATCCCTCTGGGAGGCGTGGCCGTTCATGAGGGCGAAGGCTTGGACCGGAGCCGTCTTCTTTCTACTGGGTTTGATGACGACTGTTACTGAGGCAGGAAGAGGCGATAATGGAAGCATCGGAGGAGCGGTTATATTCATCGGGATCGGCGTGTGGCTGTTCACGTCCGGCATCGCCAAGACCAAATCAATCATAGGTCACCTAACCGCACCTTTGTAGCAGTACCGGGAAAGCGGACATTGGTAGCCTCATCACTTGGTTCCCACGACCAAAGTAGCCGTGGGTGGTGTGGGTCGTGTCGGATGTCTTGAAGTAATAACCGAGCATCCGTCCGGTCCTGTCGAAAATTTGGATTTATGTTCTCAAGTGCCAGAAGCGCTTTATTAACATCGTGGCCACACTGGCTTTTAGCACTTTCTTTTATGCGGTCTCTCCCGATTTACTTGGAAATGGATACAGAATCGGCTTCGCGTTAGTGAGTCTGATGGGATTTTGGTTTGTAATGTCAATCATCCTGCGTTATTTAGCAAAAAAGCAAACCTATTAAGGAATTGAATGCCGAGTAGGTTCAGAGTAATGAAGACAAACGCCTATGACAACTGAAGCTAACGCGGGCAAGTCAGGTTTCTACCCGACGTTTTTCTTGTGCCTTTTTCTGGGGGTGTTTGGTGTCCATAGGTTTTACAACAGGAAATTGGGCACGGGCGTCCTCCAGCTTGTGACATTTGGGGGATTGGGATTCTGGGTGCTTGTTGATCTACTCATGGTTCTTCTGGGGAAGTTCAAAGACAAGGGCGGCGTGCCCATCATAAACGTAAATCCGAAAATGTCGTGGATGGTTGTGGCAGTCGTTATCATCATCGGCGTTGCTTCTGGAAGTTCGGAAAAAGGAACGACAAATGATAGTAGCAGTTCCCAGTCAATCAGTTCACACGGTAACAGCTCCACGTCTGTTTCGGCGTCAGATGTAGCCGGGCGATGGGTTGGAGAGTACCAAGGGCTGACTGCCATGGACATTACGCTTTTTCCGAACGGCTCCTACGTATCGTCTTCCGGTGACTTTGCCGGTGGTCAAGTTTCGTCAGGTAGTTGGCGTTTAAGCGGTAATCGTGTGACGGTCCAACTGAGCGACGGCTCACCGTTATCCTTTACATACAGTGGCGGGAGATTGGTGGCAGGTAATGGTCGGCCGTTGAACCGACGTTGATCGTGCATGACCCCGTGACATGCACGGAACAACTGAACTGTGGAAATCAAAATGAACCGATACCACTACATTGACGAGGAAGGAAACATCAGCGACCCGCTGCCTTTGGCGGCACTTCAACAAATTCGCCTGCATCCCTCAACCAAAGTCATGCTGGAGGGCACAAACACCTGGACCACTCTTGGGCAGGTATCGCAGAAAGGTCCGGTTGTTTTTCCTGCTCCTCCCTAGGCATCCCCCCGTCCCCCTTCACTCCCATCAAATCCGATGCCGCCATCTTTTGCTGCCGCGGTGGGTTCCTCGTCAACCAACAAATTACCCAAGGCTGTAAAAACCGGTTGTCTCGGATGTTTGGCGATCATTGTAATTGCAATTATCTTGGGAATCGTTGGTGCTATTATTGATAGTATGAAATCCACCGAAACGATTGCCAAAACTCAGCCCCCATTAGCAACCGATCCTGATGAGGCTTCTCGGAAACAATACGCAGGCGTTTATGCTACGATTTCCGGCCCGGTCACATTCGCAGGAGGATTAGGACTTTTCCAGAGCGGAAGCTACGTTCTTATGTTCGGAGAAAGTGGCAGCAAGCACACTGGGACTTGGAAAGTTGAAGGAGAAACCATACGATTGAAGGGCGAAGCATCGGGCGACACAGTATTGAAAATACTGGATTCTGATCGGTTGCTTTACGAGAAGAACGGGATTGAGGTTGTCTGGCGGTTGCGAGAATAATTTTAGCAAATCTAACGACATAGCCTGCTCATTATTTCGTTGGAAGCCCATCGGCTCTCGGTAATTGGGCTTTTTCATTTCAACAACCGCATCACCTGATTCCCCCGTCCAAAGAATCCGTGGGTCGTATGAGTCGCGTCGCTTCCCTTGAGATAAAACCCAAGCATCCGTCCGGTTCTGTCAAAAATCTGAATTTGGGTGGAATTCTCAATCGTCCAGCCAACCACCGAATTGGTTCGGTCAAAAATGTTGGTTTTCATAACCGAGCGAGAATCCGCCTAACTTGGGTGAAGTGCCACCGACCGCCAGAACGAGTTTTGATTCCCTCGGAATTCAGGCGGTTTGCAATCTCGTCAATGGTCAGGCGGTCGTTCCGAAGATTTTGAATTTTGGAAATGATCTCCGTCTCCCCTTCTTTTTGCCCAAATGGTTTCCGACCCTCACAACGTCCGGTCTTTTCTTTGGAACGGATTCTGGCGGCTCGGAGTTTTTGAACGATACACGACTTTTCCCACTCGCTGACGACACCGAGAATCTGGCGGATCATCTTCCGGCTCGGATCGTCCGAATCCACCGTCAAATCAGTGCCACCGTCAGCGGCCACGACTTTCACACCCAATTTTCTAAATTCCGCGAGCAAGGTTTCCGAGACCACCAAGTCACGGGCGAGACGGTCGGCTTTCTCAACCAAAACGACTTTGACCCCATCCGCCTTGATGGCGACGAAAAGTTCGGTGAGACCGGGCCGATCAAAAGCCGCCCCAGAAACTCCCTCGTCTCGGAACTCCGTTACAATCTCCATTCGGTTGCGTCGGGCATAATCCGTCACCGATTGTCGTTGGCGGGGAAATCCGTCTCCGTCCACTTGGCCCTTGCCGGAAACCCGTAGATAACTGAAAGTTTTCGTTTTCATGTGCCTGGAGTCCTACGGGAGAGTGGTCCCGTCAAGCACGATTTCTGTAGAATAAGTGCTTAATAATAGGCAACGTGTACAAGTGCAACTGGATCGGTAGAAAAAGTAGTTTTGGTCTGTTTTGGGTGGGGGGGGCAACCACCACCGCCCCCACGGAAGACACGTTCGGACCGTCAACACCGTCTGGAATGGTCAGGGGAGGGGCTGGCATCGGTCACGAGGGGAGTTTCCGTTGATGGCGGTGTGAAGGCACCCCTCGGGAAGTGGATACGTTTAGATGGATTCCGACCGAGGAGGAAAATCTAGGTCGCAATGTAAAAGGGGCGGACCACCTTCAGGTCGCCGACCAGTTCCTACCGTCACGAAGCTAACCGATGGCTCTCCCAACACCCCCCTTGCCCCCTCTGGGGTTCCGCCGGTCGTTATCCTTGGTCAACTCTCGTTTCCGGCTCTCAACGTCACGATGCTTGGCGACAACCGACTTAAGTCTAGCGATTTTGTCGCGGTATGATTGGAGTTTCTTCTTCAATTCCGTAGCACGAACGTCTTCATGCAGATCGTTTGCAGCCGATAGTGTGTCCCCCAGTTGCATTAAAATAAGTTGAACGATCTGAATTAAGTTCTCAGGGTCAAATCCTGTTGATGTTTTCATGCTATACTGAGCGCGGTCACAAACTGCGCTTTTGGCACCGTGACACTTGAGTTGTCAAGTAGCTCACAATCAATGGGAAGTGACCATTTTCGCTCGATTTCAAAAAGCGCAATCTATGGCCGCGCAGAGTATAGTTCGCCCCTCCGTAATTGTGCCATCAATCGCTCGTGAAGGATTGCGGCGGTCATTATGCGGGATATACGACGAAGCTCGTCTTTGCAAAAACGTTCGGGCTGCAAGATGTGGACTCCGATGGGCAATCCGGAAAGATCATCATCGGTATCGCTGATCTCCACTTTAGAGGCAGTCTTCATGGCCGGTCCTTTTTGATGCTTTTTAATGCGGCCCTTTTCAATTCTTGAAACTGAGCTGCATTCTGAGTCTCCCTCCGCTCCATTTGCTTAATATGAGCAGAGTGGCGTTCGTTTCTTATCTGTTGCAGTTCCTCGTCAGATGGAAAGCCGATGAAGACCGGCGTTTCAGGATCGAGTGCTTTGAGCTCGTTAAAAAGTTCAGTCATTGTCATTTTTTTCCTTTCTTCAAATCTAAGGTCAATTGCCGTGAATAATACGGCTTCTCCAATTCGGGGTTTCTAACGGTAATTTTTGTCACATATCTTAAACCAAGACGGACTCCCTCTTCGTCCTTCGATTCGTTATTGAACGGTTCAACCTTCACAAATATCCCAATGGGTTTAGCCACATTGCGGCAGTGATTGCAGATTTCTTCTGGCGTCCACTGCGGAACGTGAGCAATGACAAAATGATTGTGAATGTCACCTTTACTTGAGGACTCTAACCTCCACCAATATCCAAGACGAGTGATCCCCAATCTGGTTGTCAGTTCGGAAAAGAACTTGTTCACCATCTGGTTTCTATTCGGTGATAAAAAAGAACACCTATTTTTTGCAGATTTGAAAGTTAAGCCACCGAAAACAGACCACTCCGGGACGAGCTCCAAATGATACAAATCGGGAATGTTTGTCTTGGAATACCGAAGTAACTGTTGATCTGTAAGATTCATTTGGATTTTTACTCAGGAATGAATTTGGGCAAAGGTATTCATTCGAGATAATCCATGATACATAGTGTCAAAAAAATTAAAAATAGCAGTCGGAGAACTGCTGTGTCTGTAAAGCATTCATTATCAATGTGCTAAACTTGAAATAAAATTAATCGCAACTGAAAGAAAATTGCTTTTTCAAATTACGAAGACAGGAAACAGGAATCCGTGACAGCCTTTGAGTTCCTCCACGTTGAGCACGCTGACTCAGTCATGGGTGGATGCTGGTGGAAAACGGACAAAAGCTAATGATAACGCCTCAAAACAATTGGCGAAGCACAACCTGAAGACCTTGAAATCCTGTCTCTGACCGAAGATAAAAACAATTACCAACAAAGTTTAGCCATGATCGTATAATTTAAGAAAGAAAAGGGGGACGCAAGTCCCCCTTCTGAATGATTAAGCCGCTACTGAAGCCGTCTTTGGATCCTCAAGAGAGATAGGTTCTGCTCTTAACTCCTCGTTGATAAGAAAAGTGCGTTTTCTTGTTTCATTACTATACCATCTAAGAAACGGAGTAAGTTTATGATAAAGATCATCGATCCCGGCTTGAGACAACGGTGTCACGGAGCCTTTTATTAAATCTCTTGCTAATAAATTACCATTGTCTGCGAATTGGAATTCTATGTCAGACAATTTCTTGTATTTGATGTCTGAAGTGCAAGGTTTTAATACTAATACCAACTCGGGCAAGACTCTATACGGTTGTTTTAGTTTTGGCTTCACCTGCTTTGACCTTTTGACAGGAGTTGGAAGCAAACTGGGGACGGTAGGCTCATCCTCGACTTTGGGAATTGCCACTTGAGGGTATAGATATACTTGACCTTCGATTGTGTTATCAACGGTATCATTTAATTCCTTTATCACACCTAAACGAATATAGGCGGATCGTAGAGATTGAATGCTACTATCCAACTCGTCTTTAGCGTTGAATAGTTTCATGTAGCGGGTTGCTGTTTTGTAGCACATAAGGTGTGACAAATGAGTTTCTACGAACTTGGTAAACAATCCGTTGTTAAGAGTGCGTCTACATTTTACTAGGTAATCACCGCAAAGTAGAGCTGATTCCAAAGCCTTCTTCTTCCAATGAGCGGTTTCAAGGTCGGCGGTGTTAGCATTAGCGTGGTGCGTTTTAATCTGTTGAATCCAATCCATTATTTCTAAAGTTACAATTTCCGGTGTTGGACTTGTTGGAGTAACACTGGACACTGTGTCCAGTATGCCGATAGGATCGTTTTGCTTGTCCTTCTGACACGGGCGGATGACATTGATTTGTTTTTTCATATTTGTACGCAGTTCTTCCGTGATTGGTTTTACAAGGGGAAAAACCAGAACCCTTTTTGATGTTTCGCTTTTCTACTTTTACTTGTGTGAACTTACTTTAAGTCCCACATGACAGCGTCAGCGTATACATGCCGAACGCAAAAGTAAAGGCAAATCACGGAGACCGGTATTTGCTTTGTAGACAATGGTTTGTGTCACAAAGGTTGCCTCTTGTGCCTGAAGACCGACCGATAGAAATGTGCTTTAGATCCTTGTAGCAGGGAAAATTGAGAAGATTACCCTCGATTCAATGGCATAGCGTATTGTCGAACGGCTGCATCAAATCTGCCCACGCTTCAACTTGATTAATCCACTCAGATTGATCTCTCGATGTTTGAACTTGCCAGCCAGGCGGATAGGGATAGCTTTGGGATGCGGTCGTAGTTTAGCGACAAGAATGTGAGCCTTCCGGGTTCAAGGTGTGTGGTTCAATTCCACGCCGACCGCTCCAGTTTTACGATGGCCAGACTAAAGCAAATTTCTGAAGAGGAACTTGAGCAAGAAGCACAAGGTGTCATTCGTGATTTTACTGTGCCGCAGGAAGGCCTTCATTTGCAGCGAACACCGTTCGACAACGCCTATATTCAACTTCTCTGGCGTCAGCATTATGTCGGTTCCAAAGGCACGGTTGGAAGGCAGATGTCCTACATGAGAGGGGGGATTCTGCAGACGTTATAGGAAAGAGCCGTTTTCACAACTATGAATTCGTTGCTGACGCCAAAGTCTTTCGACTAAGTCGAACCGCAAAAAACCAGAAGGACTTCAAAGTTACCTCCATGAATCATTGGAAAGGTAACGCTGAACATGCCGTAATCGTCTGCCCATTCTACCAGTACCCTTCAACATGCTCTCAGATTTACTCCCAAGTCTTGGATACGGGAGTTGCGTTGAGTTCGTTTGAGCATCTTTTATTTTGCTTCCGATCTGGGATAAAGGAAACGAAGGATGTGTCTCTCCGTGAATTGTTTTCCTATCCGGTCGAATTGTCCGCAAGAGTCGCTCACTCAGAAAGGAAGCAAGCTCGTCACGTTATGAATGCGTTAGATACGACGGTTGCTAAAGTTTGTAAAGTGCCAGTCAAAGCGGTAGTTGAATCTAGAAATTTCCTTGCGAAGACGGTGCTGTCCCCTCGTGCTGAGGAAGAAGTTGCATTCTGGCAAACAGAAATACAAAAGATTGAGAAGCTGACAAGAGAGGAAGCCTTGGAGTCCTTGATTGAGAGTCGCAAGATCCACGGCAAGATTGAAAGTATTAAAGAGTTCATTATTTTGAGTACGTAATGAAAGCGTTAAGTTTGCGTCCGCGATGGGCGTGGTCGAATTCGTGACAATAACTGGGGTTGGTTCGACGGGCTCCAGCCAATCGTCTAAAGTTTTCCGTTTCGGTGGCATAGATCCAGAACGTAGCCGGTCCATTGACCCAGAGCAACTCGGCACCGGTTTTCAAGGGGAATCCATGTGAGCCGCACAGTTTAGGCCCGTGCGTCCTCACTTAACCGGAAAAATCCCCTGTTTATCGCAGTTTGACTTTATTGCTTAAGAGTAGAGTAATGGCAGGACAGGCATGGCGAAAATGTGCAGCGTCCCGCTTCGCATGAAGGGCTCTGACACCTCCTGGGTAAGCGCCGGCTTCCAACCCAGCACCATCGCCCAGATCAGCCGCAGCGGTTCATCTTCGACCGGCAGGCCACGCGCCAGAATGTCCTGTGCCCAATCCCGGAAGCGGTCCGACCACGGCCGCGCAGGTGCCGACTCCTCGTCCAGCAGTCGCCAGTCACCGGGCTGCTCGGCCTTCAGCAGATGATAAACTCCCTGCCCGGCGAGATAAGCCCGGTAATCAAACAATCTCTCGGCAGGAGGGCCGGGTGGAGTTTGAAGCGTGCCGGAAATCGAGACTTTGCGGCCTTCAAAATACCTGGCAGGGAGGATGCCGGGAGTCGCAACTGCCACAAGACCGTCCGTATTTGTTGTGGATTCGCCTCGCTTCAGCAAATGCGCCTCCACGACCGCCAGTGTGCGCCACGAAGCCTTTTCATCCCGCATGAAAAGCCTCTGCTCTGGCGTCGCCTGCAAAGTGCCTTCAAGCGTCACGATCTCCAGCGAGTCGCCAAACACGAGCCGCAAATCTTGCGGCGAAACCAGCGCCGTCCGGCATGCCAGACTCGTCCAGCCGAACGATACCAGCAGAACGCAAAGCCAGAACTCCCTGCGCTTTGCATCCACCAGCGCAGCAACTGCCAGTCCCAACGAGAGGACCAAGATCCACCAGATGGGAGATCCCCAAACATTGCCGAGTAACACACCCGCCGTGTAGAGCAACGCCACCGTTGTCAACGGATGCTTCATCCAAGCGTTGAATTTACGATCAGCTTTTTCACAGATGGGGCACACGTGAAATACACAAAACCGGATGACTGCGAAAGCCGGAATTATGATTTCCAATGAACTTCTTGTGATCCGCACCAAAACATTACCCGGACGAAAAGCAGACTTCTAACGATACAACCCTCACTCTGACTCTCCCGTCTGACGACAAAGGGAACCATTTAGGCCTTCGCCCGCTGTTTCTAGAGCAGTTGGAGCCCACGACCGACGGAGGACGTCTCTCCCTCGGCCATCGGATGGGCCAGGGTCGCGGATGTTCATCTCCGCGCGCGCTGTCTTGCTTGTGCGTGTGGAGCGCCCGCCCGCCTCGCTATTGTCAGCCGGTTTCAGCTCCGTTAGCATCACCTTCAAATGAACACTTTGGTTTGCGCTCGTGATTTCTTCCTCCTGATTATTGTGGCCACTGTCACGGCACTCCTTTGCGGTTGCTCGCGCCCCTCCGGCACGGGCAGCGCAAGTGGTGATGAGTTCCTGAGCCTGATGAACGTGGGCCGGTCACTCTACGAAAAAGGGGACGCCGCCAAGGCAGTCGAAGCGTTTCAGAAAGCTGCGACCCTGGACCCTGCGAACACCGACGCCCGTTTGAATCTCGCCAATGCCCATCTGCTCGCCGGTGACGCTTCATCCGCGCTGCGGCAGGCGGCTGAGGTCCTCAATATGGAACCCAACTCCGCCGCCGCGCATTACCTCGAGGGTTGCGCTTATCTCCGGCTTGCGAAATTCGAGGACGCCATCAAATCTCTTCAGCCGGCAAAGGACATCGATCGCTCGATCAATCCTGTGAGTTTCCAGCTTGGCCGGGCTTTCCAGGGTGCGGGCAAATTCGACGATGCGCTCCAACAGTTCGATGAAATCATCCAGTTTGAAACCAATCATCTGTCGCCGCTCTACGTCGCCGCCCATTACAACTTAACGCAGTCGTTGCTCCGGCTTGGGCGTACCGATGAAGCAAAGCAGCGCCTTGAGGATCATCAGAAATTGGTGGCTCAATTGGTTGCCGCCGCTCCCACGGACGCTTCGACCTACGAGCGCTGCATCTACACACAGGCTCGCGTCCCATTCTTCCTCGAACAACCCGACGCCGCTGGAATCAAAGTTCAATTCATCGATGCCACCAGCTCCTTTCTTGGTGACAGCGCAAAGTCTTTCCACGGACCGATGGCCATGCTCGACATCAACCATCGCGGCGCGAGTGATCTATTTCTACGCGAAGGCGACAATGCCTTCCGCCTGCTCATGAACAACGGCGGGAAGTTCACGCCCCAAGGTGAACCGCTGCCGGTAACGCCCGGCGCCATTTATTCGCGCGTGCTCGTCGGCGATCTCAACACGGATCGCAACGAGGATGTCATCGTCATCGGTGACAAGGGCCTGCACGCGTTTCGGTTCGCCACGAACGGCGCGGCGACGGATGCAACGGCGTTTGCCGGTTTGAAAAACTCTCCCGCGATTGACGGCGCTCTTGTTGACCTCGATTTCACCGGAAAGCTTGATCTTCTGCTGCTGCCGCCCGGATCCAATTCCCTTCGAATCCTGCGCAATCTTGGCAACATGTACTTCAAGGACATCACCGCCACCTCCGGCGTGCCCACATCCGTCACGAGCCCGCGCCAGCTTGTGGTCGAAGATTGGAACAATGACGATATCATGGATCTGCTTATCGCTCGCGATGGCGCTGCTCCGCAGCTTATGATCAAACAACGTGGCGGTGCGCTCGCCATCTCCAACGCGCCCGCCAACTGGCCGGCGACCCGCGTCATCGCCAGCGGCGATCTGAACAACGACCTGCGCGCTGACCTCATCTTCGCCTCATCGGATTCAATCCAGTGCATGTTCAACGGGTTCACAAACAAAACCGTGATCCCGCTCGGAGTCTTCCGCGTGGATCATCTGAGCCTCGTCGATTACGACAATGACGGCTGGCTCGACATCATTGCAGCCGGCGAAGGACTGCGTGTCTGGCGCAATCTGGGTGTCTCAGGTTTTAGAGAAACAACAGCTCAACTCGGTTTTGATAAAATTGGAAAGAGCCGTATCGATTCAATTGTCGCCGCGGACATGGACGGAGACTGTGACACAGATATTGTTGTCAGCATCGTCGGGGAGGGAATTCGCGTCCTCCGAAATGACGGAGGAAACGCGAACCGCCAGCTCAAGATCCGGCTCCTTGGCAATCGCTCGAATCCCACTGGCCTTGGCGTGCGAATCGAAGCCACAGCGGGGCACTGGCGCACCATTCGCACGGCGCAACAACTCCCGATCGAAATTGGCGTCGGTAATCGCAAGCAGCTCGACTCGGTGATGGTCAGGTGGTTCGACATTGCGTGGAATGAATCCGAGGTGGACGTATCGAAGTGCGAGATTCGTTCCATGACCGAGCTGCTTCTGCCCACCGGCTCCTGTCCCTATCTTTACACCTGGGATGGCACGCGGTTCCGTTTCATCTCTGACATACTGGGTGCTGCACCAGTCGGCCTGCCGGTTGCCGAAGGCCATTACATCGAAGCGGACCCTGATGAGTTTGTGTGGATCGGAAACGAAAGCTCCGTTCAACCACGCGACGGCAGCTACGTCCTGCAGATCACCGAGGAACTCCGCGAAGTGCTCTACCTCGATGAGGCGCGATTGGTCGTCGTCGATCATCCGCCTGGCACTGAGATTTATCCGACGGACAAACTGCTGCCTGGAAAGCCCTTCCCCACCGGCGAACTCGTTGCTCTTCGAAGTGAGCGTTCTCTGATCAAGGCAGTCCGCAATGACGGCACCGATGTCACGGCTCAGCTTCGGGCGGCGGATGGCAATTTCGCCTCGCCCGTAGCTCTGCGCGCTCCACAACTTCGCGGCCTTGCGGAACCTTTCTCGTTCACGCTCGATTTCGGCCCGATCGATACCACCAGATCTCTCGTGCTTGGAATGACCGGCTGGCTCCGCTTCGGCGGCGGCATGGCCAACATCGGTGCCTCGCACAATCCCGACCTTCCGTTCCCATTCCCCGTACTCGAGGCCCAAACCTCCGACGGACAATGGAAGAAGGTCGATGTCACCGTCGGCGCTCCAGCCGGCAAGACCAAGCGCCTCTTCGTCGATCTGACTGACAAGCTGCCGGGCGGAACCCGCCAGCTTCGCTTGAGCGCGGCGTTTGAGATTCACTGGGATCAAATCGCTCTTTTCGAAAAAGCTTCGAAGTCGGATATGCAAACAGTGACGTTGCTCCCGGACCAAACCGACCTTCACTGGCGTGGTTTTAGCGAGTTTGTCGATTTGCCGTGGACGCAACCGCTCACGCCTGACTACGACAATGTTCGAGCCCAAGCCAACTGGCGAGTCACTCCCTCGGGTTGGTGTACGCGCTACGGCCCCGTCAACGAACTCATCGGCACCCGCGACGACGCGCTGGCGCTGATCAACGGCGGTGACGAACTCACCTTGAAATTCTCCGCGATGAAACTTCCACCCAAACCGGCAGGTCATGTGCGGGATTTCTTCCTCTACTCCGTCGGTTGGGACAAGGACTCCGATGTCCACGTGAAGCTCGGCACACAAGTCGAGCCGCTACCCTACACCGGAATGGATGACCAACAGTACGGCTCCGAGCCGCGTCCCGAACGTCTCCAGGCAGCAGACCGGTTGATGAAAAAGTACAACACTCGATGGGTCGGCCCCATGACAATCAGCCGCAAACAATGAACAAACGGGCAAGATCTGACGCGACGGTGGGAAGGTGTGTCTTCATAACGCTGCGGAGTGGCAAGGCCCGCCACACGCTCACGCTGCGGTGAGGGCTCACACCAAGAATTTGTCCGTCGCGCCGGTCGGATGCTTCTCGACACGACCATTGCCAGTTCCGGCACCATCAACACCACATCGCCCCAATTCAACTCCGGAGAATGAACCCCCTCGAAAACGCGACCACAATCAATCCCCACGTCGGTAAATGGGTGGCCCGCATGGCCGAACTGTGCGAGCCCGAGCAAGTTCACTGGTGTGACGGTTCGGACGCAGAAAAAGTTTCATTGACGCGACTGGCCGTGGCCGCAGATGTCCTGGTCCCGCTCGATCAGGCCAGGTGGCCCGGCTGCTACCATCATCGCTCCAGCCCGAACGATGTCGCCCGCGTGGAGCAATGCACGTTCATCTGCACCGAATCCGCCGAGGAAGCCGGCGTCACCAACAACTGGGCGCCGCCCGGCGAGATGTACGACAAGCTTCACGGCCTGCTAGGAGCCTGTCGGACTTAGCTCGTTTTCGGACAAAATCATTGATTTTGGACCATCAAAACACCTTCACCGAAAATCAAAACGCGTCATATCGAATCGTAGAGCGTCGGATTTAATACGTGTACGTAAGTCCGACAGGCTGCTAG
>SIBF01000016.1 GCA_009695275.1 Pedosphaera sp.
GCAAAACCACGCGTCCACTCCGGAAAAGTCCGACAAACGCGCGATCCCGGTCGCTTTGATCCCTCACCAGCACTCAAACCATCGTTCGCGAGAAATTTTCCTCCAAAATTTCCGACCAACAAGTCCACTATGAATTTTGCAGGCTAGCCAACACATGGCCGGTCCGCATGGCATGGCCGGAGTCGGTGCGCAAGGTGACGCTGCGGCTGGGCGTCAGTGTTGTGCCGTGGCGGACGGTGGCTTGGATGGATCGGATTACACAGAGCACCACCTCGACCCGCCATGCTGGTGATCCCAACTGGACTGTGAATTTCCACCTCGCTGACGAAAAGGGCGGACAAGCCCAGGTCACGGTGGTGCGTGGTTATGACGACCGGAATTGGCTATCGCGGGTCATCGCCATGGATATCCGCGGCAGGGAGCACACCGACTTGGGCGGCACGGGCACGTCGGCTGATACCATGCAAGCCTGGACTTACACCTTTCCATTGCCTTTGGCCGACGTGAAAGAGTTCCGCGCTCAAATCCGCCCGATGCACTGGGTCGAGTTCCGCGACGTGATGCTGCACCCGCTCAATGGCGCGCAGAGTCAACCAGGCGGATACCCGAGCCATCCATCGACCAGCGGATCAACGCTGTCGTTCGGATCTGTTCAGGAAAGGACTTTGACCAAGTGATAGATTTCGACACGGGCAAGACGGCTCATTACCCGAATCGCGACAGTTCTGGAGGACCGTTCGACGCTCTCAGTGAAAATGTTTTGTGGGCAGTGCGAAATGGCTTCGACGCCGATGTGGGGGTGCGTGAGTTGACTCTTCTCAACCTGGCTTCCACCCCATTGGATAGAGCGGACTGGGACAGCCTCTCTCGCCAGCAACTGATCAGGATGTTTCAAGGAGGCATGTTTCGTCTGGAAAGCAAGCTCAAGGACATCGAGCTGCCGGCCACGTATGGCTTTCACACACGCGAAGACTCCCTTGGGATCCTCCAAATCATCAAATTCTCTCCCGACGGCCAGGAAGTAACCGTGCGCTTTAAGCTCGCCCGGCGTCGGACGGAATCGGCGGCTGCATCCACGGAATTGTGGGCGCCGACGATGCTGCCAGGAGAGAAGCCCGATCCGAATAAGATACGCGAGGAAGCAGTAGAACTGATGAAGCTCGGACAATACGAAGAGGCGTTGCAACGGCAAATTTGGTATCACCACCATGCGCTTGAGTTTCAGCCTGGCCTGAGCGCCGTCCGGCTTTCGTTTGGACTTTCGGACTGGATGGAATTGGGCCGGCGCTATCCGAAGGCGAAACAGGTGTTGATCGAGACCAGGGACCAGAAAACGCGCGAATTCGATGAGGGCCGGGGTTACTCAGATTTGTTTCAGGATGTGGCTTCAATCAACCAATTCCTCGGCATGGATGACGCCACGTCCGCTTTGTTCAAGAGGCTGCAGCAAAACAATCCGACACTCGCCCGGCAATGCTTCCACTACGCCAGGGACGCACTCGCGCAGAGCCGTGAGTATGAATTGTATTCAAGGTTCATCCCCGATGTTCAAGCGGAGTACGACCGCATCCGATGGTTCTTGGACGACGCCAGAAAACGAGCTGATTCCCAGCAGAATGACGGAGCATTACGCCGGTCGGCAGACCAACAATTTGCAACCAAGGCCAGACAGTTGATCGACGTTCTCGTCGGTGCCGGGCGCACGGCGGAGGCAGAGCGAGTCCGCGTTCAAGCCGTCTCGATGGTGAATGATCCCCAGTTAAAGACCGCCGGGACTGACGGGAAAACGAAGGCTGAATAGTAACTTGAGCGCTCCTCCTCCAACGTCACAGAGTGGAACACGGCGCGGCGACTACTTTGCCACCACGCGCTGGACCGTCGTGATCTCCGCTGGACGCAAATCCTCACCCCAATCTGACCGGGCGCTCGGCGAGCTTTGCCAGATCTACTGGTATCCGCTCTACGCTTGCGTTCGGCATCAGGGCCACTCCAGAGAGGACGCCGAGGATCTCGTGCAATCCTTCTTTGCTCGATTCCTTGAGAAAAATCATCTCGAAGGACTCAGCGCCGAGCGGGGGAAGTTCCGCGCCTTTCTACTGGTGTCCCTGAAACATTTTCTCGCCAACGAATGGGACAAATCGCAGCGCCAGAAGCGTGGCGGCGGCACGCAGCATCTCTCGCTCGACTGGCAAAGCGCAGACGAACGCTTCCACCTCGATCCGCCGGACCCATCGAGTCCGGATCGAACGTATGACCGCGAGTGGGCGCTCGCATTGCTTGACATTGTCATCCGCCGCCTGCGCGACGAATGTGACGCCGACGGCAAGGCGAAACTCTTTGAGCAAGCCAAGGGCTACCTGATGGTCGGGCAGTCCACGATTCCCTATCTGGACGCTGCGAGGGCACTCGACATGGACGAAGGCGCGGTGAGAGTCGCGGTTCATCGCCTTCGCAAGCGCTACCGGGAGCTGCTTCGCGAGGAAATCGCCCAAACCATTACTGACCCGGCACAAGTCGAGGAGGAGCTGCGCTCACTCCAGGCGGCGCTTTCGGGTTAGCTTGATCAAGAAGCGCTAATCACCACTTCCGGAAGCCGAAGCTATTTCACGATCGCAGCCAGCAACTCGGCCAGCCGCCAGCCCGCTCGATGGATCGACTCGTTGACTTTGTTCCCAGCCCATACTGCGTAACTTTCCGCGCCAGCGTTCAACTTCTCCTTCGAGGTTCCAACGGCTGCGGCTTCACCATTGCTTTCCCCGATACGCACATCGACGTATTCCAACCGCCGGTGCGCTTCACGCGCGAGTGGAAGGATCTCATTCGCCCAATTCTCAGGCCATTTCATGACATCCCTCGCAGATCCTGATTTCCAGTTTGGTGGCTTTTTGCGGATGTAGTAGCGAGCAATCCCCTGTTTGGTAAATTCAGGCGCAGGGCCGGCGCTTCGGAACATGGCATCGCTTGAAATTTTGTTGAATGCGACAGTAACAGCCTGGTTGTCCCAAAATCCGTGCAGCTTCATGCGGCCCTTTGGCATCGTGAGCCCCGGGATTTCCTGCATCAACAGGGTGAGGCCGTTACCGCCCTGGTCGCCGGTGCCATGGCCGCCATTGGCATCCGGATTGACCGCTCGTCCACGCTCATCGAAATACTGAGCCCCAACGTGAAGTGGTTGGTGGATGTCGCCGACGAAGTGTGCCAGGAGCACGGCGGCCACCGGCTTCGTGATCTTGCGAACGTTTTGCTCGCTCTCCTCTCCGCGCAACACACGGATGCAATACGCCATCATCTGCACGACGTCCCATTGCGATCGACCGGTCAGGCCGTCCTGGTACCTCCCGTTCCCCTCGACCGGCACGTCAGTGTAGTGAAACCAGTGGTGCGAAGGGTTGTTGGTCGGATTGTTGTCGGTGGCAGGATTCGCCTGCCAGAAGTCGAAGAGCTGCAGTTCCAAACCATGGTTGTTCGTCAATCGGAGCGAACCAGGCTTGATCGCTCCCTTCTTTTTGTCCCAAAATTTAAGATCATCCGCCAAGTTGGCTGCTCGAGCCAGACTCACGCCGCCCAGAAGAGTCTGGACCTTCCTCCCCGCTGAAGTCCCGGCCAGTTTACCATCGGCAACCGCCCCAACCATCTCGTGTCCCGCCGGTCCATACCCTTGCACCCGCACGGCGAGAAATCCCGCCATCATCAATCCTGCAATCCATTGTAGCGTCATAGTTGTTTCCCGGCTGTTTCAGACAACGGAGTCCAACTTCGGAACCTCTTCCCGATCGAGCGCTGAAAACCTGAATGCCGCCTTCATTACTTCGCTGCCGCCCGGCTCTCCCATTGTTCCTTCTCAGAGGTTTTGCCCAGCTTGTCCGCCAGGTTGGCGAGCTTTCGATAAATCGTCGGCAGATCGGGGTAGTCTGGAAAGGCTTTCGCCAACCGTTGCGCGGTGCGGTAGGCGTCCTCCCATTTCCGAAGCCCTTCCAGTTGCTCCGTGATCCGCAGGAAGAGACGCAGTTGCTGCTGCGCCGATGGCCCCTGCTCCAGGGCAAGCTGGTAATTCTGAAGCGTCTTCTCCGGCTGTTCTGTGCCTGCGTAGAGATCTCCAAGTTTTTCCAGGAGTACCGGACTTGTCCGGGTCGGCCCCATTTGATTGAGCAGGTCGATGTATTTTGACACGGGCTCACCCTGCAGGACATTCTGGTTTACCGTGCGCAACAGAGACCACTCGACCAGCCGGCTTTTTCGCTTCTCGAGATCCTCGTGCAGCACATGAGGAGCTTTTCCGAACGGACGGTACAAAGGATCACCCACCACGGTGGTCTGCCACGAAAGCGAACCTTGAGACGCATAGGCGGCTTCGCCAAATGTGAAGCCAAGCATCAACAGCCTGGAAAAAAAAGTCCCCACATCAGGCGTGCCTTCCAGATAGGGTTCTTCCACGCACCCCATGGTGGCTGTCACCCCACGATCCAGCAACGGACCCACCCAGTGCGCCGAAGCCGATCTCAGAGTCATCGCGCTGTAGGAATGCAAATGATAGGCGATGGCACCAGGCATGAATTCCACTTTCGGGCGCGTAAATGGACCTGACACGTGCTGATCGTACCAACCGGCGTACAGCGCAATCTGACTCATCGGAAAGGCTGCTGAAAAGGTTTCAGCATTCGTGTCCATCGTTGTCTCAAATCCCGCGTGTCTCGCCATCTCCGCTGACCGACGAATCCAGTCATCGCCCGGTTTATAGGGTCCATTGGTCAACCCACGGATGTCGAAATACGCCCTGCCCCAGACTCCGTCCCGCTCGGCCTGGAGAGCTTTGTCCACAAGGCCGCGAGCAATCGCGGAGGTCGGACCATCGAGTCGCGCGACGATCAGGATTCCATTGGTTGGATGCAGCGCCGCAGAATTGGTGGTTCCGTAGGTCCAATTCCGCGCAGGGCCATAGAGAGGAAGATTAGCACGCATCATTGGCAGTAGCGCCAGCTCGCTATCGACGGCCGCATCGTTCCGCCGGACAGCTTCCCTCAATCGTTCCACTCCCTCCTCTACAAGTGCCAGATCATTCCTGATCTTTAACGGCACACCCCAGCAGAGCACTGCGTATCGGATGCGCGCTGTGATCGGGCGAGGGTCTCTTTTCTCCGTCAATGCCGCCGAGTCATTGGTGGGAAAAGATAGGAGTCTGGCATTCTCCAACCACGCTGCCAACGGTTGTTGAATCTTATCACGAAACTCGGTTCGTGTGATGGCCTCGGCCGCCGGCATGGCGAACCCGATGATCTGATCCTTTGGAACATTGCGAAGCCTTGCGTAGTGCTCGGCAACTTCTTTCGACTCCGGCACCGTGTTGTTGTAAACAACCACCGCCTCAGCGCCCCTATTAGCGGCATCGCCTTCCTCAGAGGCTGCACAACACAGCGCAGTCAAGGCGATCAACCATGCCATCACTAATAATCGCGTGTTCATCTCACTTCACAAGCATATCACTGTTCGATTAAAACTTTGAGCCCATCGTAAGCCAGTTCAATTCCCACAGGCATCTCCGCCTGATCGACATCATGATCGTAGTCATGTGTCAGGTGTGTAAAGAACGTGCGTGGAGCTCCAATCCGGCGCGCCGCAGTGAGAGCCTCATCCAAACACATGTGTGTCCAGTGCGGCTCCCGTCGGAGCGCATCCAGCACCACCACCTGGGTGCCCCGCACCTGAGCGATGACATCCGGGGGCACTTCCTTGCAGTCACTCATGTAGGCGAGTCGTTTGGCTCCGTTTTGTTCGAACAGGTAGCCGTTCACCGGCGCTTTTCCATGCGGCAAAGAAAACGGCGTGATCCGGAGATCGGCGATCTCGAATGGGCCATCCACAATACGTGGGTCTGGAACAAAATACGTCTTCGGAATCGGCCCACCATGGAATGCGTAGTCATACACCCGGCGCAGGTCAGCCATCGTCTCTGCGCTGGCATAAACTGGAAGGGGTGCGCCACCGCGAATTTCGCAAAACCGCCGGCAATCATCGAGACCCATGATGTGGTCCGCGTGTGAGTGGGTGAAGATCACCGCGTCGAGCCATCGAATCCCTTCGCGCAACATCTGGATGCGGAATTCAGGCGTCGTATCCACCACCAGTTTGACCTTGTCCGTCGCAACGTAAATCGAAGGCCGCGTGCGATGATTCTTCGGATTCGCGATGAAAGATGGCGGATATTCTTTCGCGAGGACTGGAACCCCTTGTGAGGTTCCCGTGCCGAGAAAAGTAAAGGAGAAGGACATCAATAGATGGAGATCCAACGGAGGATCTCACCATGATTGCCGCGGTTCCAGCCGCGCCAGCATGCAAGAAGCAATAACATGCGCCGGACGCTATCAAGCCGGACGCTTCCCCGCAAGAAACGCTCGCGCTTGGGAGCATCCCGCTTTGCGCAGTCCGAAATGCCCGGTCAGTTGTCAGCAGTTGCGTGAGCCTCGTCCCCATGCAAATCTCCCGAGCGTGAAACTGGCTGTCCACATCCTATTATTGGCAGGTGCTGTCGTTCTGCCGCCGCAGTTACGCGCGGCACCGTTCGATCACTCGCACACGAATTTCTCAAAAGTGCTCAGCCGCATCGTGAAGGACGATCTGGTCGATTACCCCGCTCTCAAAACCGATCACATGGCGCTCGACCGCTACCTGGACCAACTTGCGCAAGTTCCAGAACCGGTCTTCAAGAAGTTCAGCGAGAAGCAAAAGATCGCGTTCCTGATCAATCTCTACAATGCGTCCACCCTTCAACTGATCGTTCGCCATTATCCGATCAAGAGCACGAAAGACATCGGCTCGTGGCTGACAGGCCCGTTTGATCAAAAAGCAGTTCAATTCATGGGGCGCAGCCTGAGCCTGGGCGACGTTGAACACCACGTACTCCGCCGTAATCATGACGAACCTCGATTCCACTTCGCCATCGTGAGTGCTGCCATCGGATTCCCACCGCTCCGCAAGGAAGCTTATCAGGAGGAGAAGCTTGACGAGCAATTGGATGATCAGATCCGGCGTTTCCTGCGCCAGCCTTCGAAAAACCGCGTCGATCTCCCGGGCCGGATGTTGCATCTGTCCAGGATTTTCAAATGGTACGAAAAGGATCTCAGCCGCAAGGCCGGGTCGCTAACTCAGTTTGTGGCAAACTATCTCGACACCGACATTGCCAAACAGATCCGGGGCGGTGGGTTTGAAATCGCCTACACCGATTTCGACTGGTCGTTGAACGACTTGTCGAGCGCTTCGGTTCCGCGACCTTGACTCTCCGCTCCGGCGAAGGCCTCCTGCGCCGCACCCGCAGAGCACCGGCCATCACCATCCAAAGCGCTTGCTGGCGTCGTAACTCTGCAACGCCAAAACTGCCAGCCGCTACGAAGGAGGCCCCGGGTTTCCGCGTCTCGTGGAAGTTGACCATCCTGAGGGAGTGGGTAATTTGAATTTTGCGGTGAGCCTGGCGGCTTGCGAACCGTTTGCGATCCCGGTGTCCGGGGTGTTGGCGAAACTGGCGACGAGCGACGGGAGAAGAAGAAATGGGCGTTTACGACTCCAGAACTCCTGACATGGGGGTGTTCTCAAATGTCCGCTTGCCGCCGAACGAAAGAGAAAGTTCTTTCACAATTTCCCGGTCTGTGTGTCAGAATTGCGCCGTGATAAAAATTCGCAAATCGACCGAGCGTGGACACGCCGGGCATGGCTGGCTGGATACTTACCACACATTCAGCTTCGCCGATTATCACGATCCTCAATGGATGGGCTTCCGCAGTTTGCGCGTCATCAACGAAGATTTTGTCATGCCGGGGATGGGATTCGGAACGCATCCGCATCGTGACATGGAAATCATCACCTACATCCTCAGCGGCTCTCTGGAGCACAAGGATTCGATGGGCAACGGCCGTGTGATCCGCGCCGGCGAAGTGCAGCACATGTCCGCCGGCACCGGTGTTCATCATAGCGAGTTCAACCCCTCGAAAGACGAGGCCGTTCACCTTCTGCAAATCTGGATTTTACCGGATTGCAAAGGCGTGACGCCTCGTTACGCAGAGAAGTCGTTCGTCAACGTCGCTGCCGGAACGCTCCATCTGGTAGCCAGCAAGACGGGCCGGGATGATTCAATCGCCATTCATCAGGACGCCGATTTATGGCTGGCCAAACTCGAAATGGGCAATCACGTCAGGCATGATCTTCAATCTGGACGGCACGCGTGGATTCACGTGGCAGAAGGTGAATTAGCCCTCAATGGAGAAAGACTGATGGCTGGCGACGCTGCGGGAGTGAGCAACGAGCCATTGCTGGAACTTGGCGCTTCCAAGCAGGCGCAGATACTCATGTTTGATCTCGTTTGAAAACAACTTTGAACATCCAAGCAACCAAAATTTCCCGATGGTGTTCGACCTTCGTGTGCATTAGACTTTTGCCCATGTGCAGGATTATTGCTTTCTGGCGTATTGCCGCTTTAGCGGGACTGATCGCTGCTGCGTCAAATGCGCAGGCGGTGGTGGAAGCTGCGGGTGGGCGCTCCTACCAGTCGATCATCGATCGAAATCCCTTTGGCCTGCGGCCTCCGCCTACGAATTCAGTCGTTCTCGCGCCGACCAACCAGCCCGGCAAAAATCTGATCAAACTCACTGGCTTCACCACAATTGGAGACAGGCGCGCTTACTTCATTTTTACCGATGAAAAGACCAAGACCAACCGGACGGAAAGCCTCCGCGTGGATCAGGAGAAAGATGGGCTGAGGGTGTTGGAGATCGATTCCCAGCTTCACCGTGTGAAGGTGATGCGTGAGGGCGTCGAGGTTGTCATGAGCCTGGCCACGGATGGGCTTACCAATGCCACAGGTGGTGCCATCGCCGCCTCCACATCCATCCCCGGCATGGTTCCCGGTGCGATTCCAAGGCCGGGCTCTCCCGTGCCTGCCGTGCCGATGCCCATGGTCACTCCTGGCGGTGGGACAACTCCCAGCTATCAACCACCCGGCACCAGAACGATTCCTTCACGCCCTGTCAGGAGTGCGGCGGCGACCGACACCATGCAGCCGATTTATGCCGGAGCTTCAGCGGCATCGCCCTTTGGCACCACACCTCCACCGCTGCCCATCGCGAACAATTTTACAGGACCAGCGCCTCAACGAGATGCGGATGCCGCTCAACAGGCGATCATGCTCGAAGTCCAGCGGCAGACAAATCCCCATCTAAATCTTCCTCCTGTTCCGGGGATCTCTCCGTAGTGGATGGACGGCAGGGTCACAAGATCTAAGCCGAATCCATGCAGTAGGAGCGCGGAATTCATTCCGCGTGGATCCAAGAACACCTCAAGGGCTGTGGTCTCGACGACATGCCAGGCAGTCGAAAACCACGTCACTGGAAAGGGACCAACGTGAAGAGCAATGTGCCGCAGTGGAAATCTCCAGCCCAGTTGGGCTTTCCACGCCGCTGCGGAATAAATTCCGCGCTCCTATTGAATCGTTACGGCTAAGCGAGCCGACCGCCAATCGGTCACTTGAAAAACGGATTGTTCTCCTTCTCCTGTGAAACGGTCGTGAACGGTCCGTGACCTGGACAAATCAAAGTGTCCGCTGGAAGTGAGAAAATCTGCTCTCGGATCTTCTGCTTCGCCAAGTCCGGATTCTCCGGCGCCTTCCCCATAGATCCGGCGAAGATGGCGTCGCCGACAATTGCCGTGCTCGGAGCATCATCTGGAAAATTGCCGATGATATAAGTCACGCCGTCCTCCGCATGCCCGGGAGTGTCGCGGTTCGTAATCCTGAGACTTCCAAGATCAATGAAGTCATTGGGGCGGTTCCGCTGCTCGATCGGTGCATGCTTTGAACTGGAGTGGAGCTTCACTTTCGGGAAGCGTTCCCGAATCGGACCAAGCGCCGCCACATGATCCTCGTGTGTGTGTGTGATGAAAAGATGCCGGAGTTGAATCTGGTTTTCGTCGATCACTTGAAAGATTGGCCCGGCCTCAAAGCCCGTGTCGAACAGCGCCGCTTCGCGAGTAACCTCATCCCATATCAGATAGCAGTTCACCGAATAATCAGAGCATGACGTTGTGATCCGACGGAGTTCCCGCCACAGGCTCAAATCGACGGCTGCCGGCACCCAGCCATTGGCGATGCGCTTCAGCTTTTGAGGCTGCAATCCCACGACACTCGCCAGCGCCGCGAGATCAACGTCAAGCACCGACGTTCCCGTGTCCTCGATCGCCGCGTAAGTTTCCTGCGCAAGATTCGCAGCCTGAGCGGCGGCTACGGACGAAACCTTGGCCGCGATTCTGGCTTTTCGGATGATGTCCCCAAGGTGGTCTTCAAGATTCATGGCTCGTGAAGGTAGCGAGTGAAAAACTCGGCGCAATGTCGGCCATATTTGCCAGTGGAGCAGGAGCGGAAAATGTCAGAGACACGACGCGACCTACTTCGCCGGAAAGAGAAACATCAGCGCCCGGGGAGTTCGGACCCGCCAGTAAAACTCATTATGCTGGCTGGTTTGAGCTTCAGCCCATTTGTTGCGTCGAAGCCCGAGCTTTTCGAGTTCCGGCTCCCCAAGCGGATGCTCATCGACGTAGTGAAGAAGATCGCGTCCATCCTTCCAACCAAGCCGTCGAAGCTCGACGGCCACGGAACGATTCAATGCGCAGTCGTCATCGCCACCACTGTAATCAACCACACCGCTGTCAATGTAGGCTTTGAAACGTTTCGGTTTGCCGGAATGTCTTCCAAGGACAGTGCGCAGGAAGTGTTGTTTTTCCACTTGAAACGCGCCAGAGAGACTCGCCGCCTTGCCGAAGACATCCGGACGCTGCCATGCCAGGGCGATGCTGCAAATTCCGCCCATCGAAGATCCCATGACAGCCGTGTTGGCCCGGTCGCGTTTGGTGCGGTAGTCGCGGTCAATCTTCGGTTTGAGTTCCTCAATGAGAAAGCGGGCATGGCGGTCGAAGCGTGAATCATCCCCGGGAGCCGATGGCCGGCGTTTCAATGCTCCGAGTTCCTCGGCAGAGTACGGATACGCCGGACCGCGATAATCGAGGTAACGCTGGGAACTGCAATCAACGGCCACAACGATGATCTCCTGCATCCGGCCGGCGCGCGATAACTCCGTAACGGATTTGTCGATCGCCCAATTCCCCCATCCGAAAGCGACATGATCTCCAGCGGTGGTAAACGCGTTCTGCCCATCATGCACATAGAGCACAGGGAAGCGTTTCCGAGGAAACTGCTCGTAAGAAGGCGGAAGGTACACGCGCACCATGCGGTTGGTGCCGAGCACAAGTGACTCCACTTGTCCTTCGAAAACAACACGGCCTTGAGAGTGTAACTGAACGGCACTCATTGACATCAAAAGCAGAAGAAGAAACCCCGCCAGCCCATGGTCAGGGTTTCGCTTAAATCCCGGCTGCTTTCCCTTTCCGGTAAACTCACAGGCTTGGGCGGGGAAGGTCATCGTCGTTCAAGTGTTCGCCCGCTGTCATCGTGAAGCAGTCTCACCGGATTCTTCGTGATACATCTGCATCTGCGCCGGAGGTTTTAGATCGCATTCACCGTCAGCGGCTCAGAAAACCCTTTGGTTTCTCCGCCGGCGGTTCGTACTTGAATGGCAGCACATCCGGTATCACCTGCACACTCGTCGTGAACTTGAACGGAGCCGGACCAGTGCTGGGAAAAGTCAATTCGGCAAAGTAGGCGGTCCAACCCTTTTCGGGCTTGCTCACGGTTGCCAAATAGGTGCCCTTGTCGCCAACTGGAACATCCTTGCTCGTCCACGCGGGACCAATGGTCATCAACCGGAAGTCGCGCGCATCCGGATTCGTCGCCTGCCAGAGCTTTACGGCGGTGGGTTGCGTGCCTGCCTTCACACGCAAGGTACCGTTCTTCTCCGAGGTCCAGGTGAACTCAGGCAGGGCCGCCTTGTTCAAAACAGCGTGGTAGCAGGCCAGCAGTGTCATCCAGGCGTCAGAACCTTTGAGCCCATGATCAGCGTTCGGAACGTAGCGCAGGTACTTCGTGCCTTTGAGTTGGTCGAAATAAAACTGGGAGGAATCCGGCAGGAAGAACTGATCACCTGCGGCGTTGATGATGAACTTGGGCATGGTGAGGCGGTCGCGATACTCGTACGGTTCCTCGATTTTTAGAAGCGCCGCGTACTCGGGCGTGTCCGTCCAATCCATGATGTGCATCGCTGTGTAATCACCGACCGCCGGCGCCCAGAACCCGTAGGCGGCATAATGGTGTTTGAAGGACGGAATCACATTCAGCATGTCGATGACGATGGGTGCAATGGCTTCCACGCGCTTGTCCACCGCGGCGGTTGTCCAGGTCGTCCACCCGCGCTTCGACCCACCCGCGACCATGAATTTCTCGACCTTGATCTTTCCGCCCTCGTCGCTCGCACAGAAGCTGGTGATGGTGTCCATCGCGCGCACGGCGCTCTTGGTCATCGGGAGGCGCGCGGGCCACTTCTCGTCGCCCGTGCGGAGATACTTGTCCCAGGTGTATGCAATGAGACTGTCTTCCGTGCGACCATTGGTCTCGCCTTTGAAAACAAGCGCTTGATTCGGCACCATTCGGAGTTCGGCAACAATCGACTTCGTGCCTAGTGCAGTCCTTGAAATGTTCTCATCCACCCCCTTGGGAGCCGGACGGTCATTGGTGCCGCCCGTGATGAAGAGCAATGCCTTGGTGGACGTCACGGAGTCTGGCTTCACTATCGTCACCCAGTGCTTCCATGTGGGGCGATCGACTTCATTGGTTGTCAGCCATGTCTGTGATGTCATGTCGATCACGAACGTGGTGAAACCTTCACCCTTGATCGTATTGGCCAGGCGATAGGCATACGCAGGGTCTGGCTTGGCGATGTAGCGGTCCAGCGCGGTCTCAGGAGATGCCGCAGCCCGGGCCTGGCCGGGAAGGGAGACCGTCCATAATGCTGCGATGGCAGCGATGAACATGGTGGAACGAAAACAGAATCTGGTGGAGGCATCGTGCATAAGATTGGCAATGGTCAATACGAGTCGATCACGGACTTCGCGATAGCGCAGCGTATTTTGCCGCAGTGTCAATCATTCTTCTGTAATCTTCCTTCGTGAATCAAAAGGATTTGATCCGATTGGGAGTGCCTCACGGCGAAGCGATTCGACGGGGCATGGATTTCATCAGTCGCTACGTCCTCAAGGGATTGGACAAGTTGAAATTACCCGCTGAGTTGGAAGCCGTGGTACGCAGCCCCTCCGAGTTTGTCCACGACGAGTTGCGCGGCGAGTTCGCCAAAGCGCTGCTCAAAGCGCCTGCGCCCTTGCGCGAAAAGACCGCGCCCCTGGAAGCAATGGGGCGAAGGACTCGAACCGGAGGCGATCAACCAGCTTGCACGCGCCTGCCAGCTTCCAATATCAGTCGCGGGCGCGCTGATGCCGGACGCTCATGTAGGCTACGGCTTGCCCATCGGCGGAGTCCTGGCAACGGAGGGCGCAGTGATCCCCTACGCCGTCGGGGTGGACATTGCGTGCCGCATGAAGATGACGGTTCTGGATTGGCCGGTGCGCGAGCTGGACCGCAAACGCGAGCGACTCATCAAGGCCATCGAGCAAGAGACCCGTTTTGGTGTTGGCGCTTCATTTCAGAACCGCCGTGACCATTCGGTTCTCGAAGCTGATTGGAACATCAGCCCGGTCACGAAACAGAACAAGGATCGAGCGTGGGCACAGCTCGGTACCAGCGGGAGCGGCAATCATTTCGTCGAGTTTGGCATTTTCACAATCTCCGAAGATGTCAACGGACTGCCAGCCGGTGAGTACGTGGCGTTGCTGAGTCACAGTGGAAGTCGGGGCACGGGAGCGGCGGTATGCGACCGCTACAGCAAACTGGCGATGGAACAGCATCCGGATCTCCCGAGGGAACTCAAGCATCTCGCCTGGCTCGATCTAAATTCTGAGGCTGGCCAGGAGTACTGGGCGGCGATGGAATTGATGGGCTGTTACGCGGCGGCAAACCATGCGCTCATTCACCAGCACATCGCCTCCAATCTCGGAGTGCAAGTCCTGCTCGATGTTGAAAATCACCACAACTTCGCCTGGAAAGAGCGTCATCTGATCGATGGTGTGCCCCGTGAACTGGTGGTGCATCGCAAGGGTGCCACGCCTGCCGGCAAGGATGTGCTCGGAATCATTCCCGGATCCATGGCCAGCCCCGGCTTTCTCGTGCGAGGCAAAGGGAACGCGGAGTCGCTCAACTCGGCATCCCACGGGGCAGGCCGCGTGATGAGCCGGACGAAAGCGCTCGAGACGTTTTCATGGGAGAAGGTCAACCGCGTGCTGAAGGAACGGGGAGTGCATCTCATCTCCGCCGGACTGGACGAGGTTCCGATGGTTTACAAGGACATCAACACCGTGATGGATGCTCAGAAGGATTTGGTGGAAGTGTTGGGACGCTTCGATCCCAAGCTGGTGAAGATGGCACCGAGCGGCGAACGTCCGGAAGATTGAGTCAAAAGCGGGAGTTCAGATTTACAGAAGGCAACAAAGAGAACGAAGAGACAGAAACTTCGGTTGCCCTGTCCCTGTGATCGACGATCACGCGGTTTGTGAAATCCGCCGCAACGGAAAACTCCAGCCAAGTCCTTCTCCGGTCGTTTCCTTTGTTGCCTCTGTTCAACTCAACTGCTGGTTTCAGGTTAAGCAACCTCACTACAACTATGCCGCATCGACGGCGTGGCCTTGCTCGCGGAGACGTTGGATTTTGTAAACGAGGGTACGCCGGCTGATGCCGAGTGCCTTGGCGGTTTCGGTGCGGTTAAAATCGTGCTGGCGCAGGCCCTGGAGGATCGCTTGCTGTTCGATTTCCTCCAGGCGGCCTTTGTCGGAAGGTTCGGATCCGTGCGCCAGATGTTGCGCCTGCATGGCCTCACGAATCCGGTTCGGAAGATGATCCGGCAAGACCAGTTCACTGCGGGAGAGGAGCGATGCGCGCTCCATGGCGTTGCGAAGTTCGCGGACATTTCCAGGCCAGGCGTAGTTTTCCAGGCAGTCGATGACGCCGGCGGAAAAGCGGGCTCGTCCCTGGCTGAAGATCGAGAGGAAATGGCGCGCCAGGGGAAGAATATCTTCGCGGCGCTCGCGCAAAGGCGGCATGTGAAGCTCAACGACGTTGAGTCGGTAGAACAGGTCCTCGCGGAACCGGCCCTTTTTCACCTCATCGTCGAGATTGCGATTGGAGGCGGCGATCAGCCGGACATCGGACCGGACTTCCTTGTTCGAACCCACGCGCTGAAAGCTCCCGTCCTGAGTGACACGAAGCAGCTTGGCCTGGAGTTGCGGTGCCATCTCACTGACTTCATCCAGGAAAATGGTGCCACCAGAGGCGATCTCGAAGCGCCCAATGCGCTGTGCGGAAGCGCCGGTAAAGGAACCTTTCTCGTGGCCGAAAAGTTCACTTTCCAGAAGGTTCTCGGGAATGGCTGCGCAGTTGATTTTGACGAGCTGGCCGGCTGCGCGCGGGCTCCATTCGTGAATCATGTCGGCCAACACCTCTTTTCCAACGCCACTCTCGCCGGTGATCAGCACGCGGCTCTCCGAGGGAGCGATCAGTGAGGCATCGCGAAAAACAGCCCTGGTCACAGGGCTTTGCGCAATAATGCTCGCGGGCAGTTGCCGGCCTTCCCCGAACTCCAAAGGCCGGTTGGAAGTGATGCCAGTAGCTTGACGCACCGATGCGAGCAGCTCATCGAGATCGATCGGTTTCGAGAGGTAATTGACAGCGCCATCGCGCATGGCGTCCACGGCGTCGCGGATGTCGGCGTAGGCGGTGACGAGCAGAACGGGAAGAATCGCGTGTTCTTTGCGCGCGCGCCGCAGGGTTTCGAGACCGGAGATTCCCGGCATCCGCACGTCGGAAATCATCATGCCAAAATCCCGTTCTCGCAGCGCAATGAGAGCCTCTTCGCCGGACTTGGCCACAACCGTCGTGAAGCCCTGGCCGGTGAGAAAGGAATTCAAGAGACTGCGCTGTCCCGGGTCATCATCGACGATCAGGATGCACCGGTTTACTGCGCTGGAATCTTGCGTCTGCGGAGCCATGGGGTCAGGCGGTAATGACTTTCAGGTGACTCACCCGGAAGATTGCCCCGCCTGGTTCATTGGAAAGACATTGGATGTCCCAGCCATGCGCGAGAACAATCTTCTGCACCACCGCCAGGCCCAGCCCTGTGCCCTTCTGGTGTGTGGTGAAGTAAGGCTTGAAAATCTCGTCGTGCTGATCAGATGGCACGCCAGGGCCGTTGTCGCGGATATCCAGCATGGCGTCGGCTGCGCTCGTCTGGCGCGCGACGATCTGAATGCGGCCACCGACGGGGACTGCCTGAATCGCATTGAGCAGAAGATTGAAAACCACCTGCCGGAGCAACTGTTCGTCAGCTTCGACGGTCAGACCCTCTTCAACCAGGGACAACTCGAGGTGCTTGTCCTCGGTGTCGAATCGGAGCGCCTGGGTGACTTCGCTGATGACAGAGGTGAGTTTCACCGCGGAGCGACGAAGTTCACGTGGTTTCGAGTAATTGATGAACTCGTTCAACTGCGCCGTGACCCGATCAACCTCATCTGTGATCTCACGGGATTTATGGCGGACATCGGGTGATGAATCCGTCTCCTTCGAGATCAATTGCGCGAGACCACGGATGATGTTGAGTGGGTTTCGGGTTTCGTGAGCGAGGCCGGCCGCGGCCAGATTCATCTCCTTGAGGTGATTGTTCAATGCGCTGGCGCGGACGAGGCGGATTTGGAGCACCGAGGACATCTCCAGACTGCGCCATGCGAGCGCGAGTCCGCCCGCTGCCGCTCCTCCCAGGATGCCGATGAGCATGCGCATCCATAGATCACTCTGCACTCGCGAGCGCAGACCTTCGGTGGACATGACCATGACGAAACCGTGCAACCCCTGCTTCTCGATCAATGATTTGAATTCTTCTTCGCTAACCCACGACGGCCTGCCAAAGGAGGGGCGGCCGTTCGGATCACGTTCCCCCCGGGCCGGAGGAGGACCAAACGATTCACGCGGAGGAGAATTATCCTCCACGCTGGCAGCAGCATTGGTTTCGCGGCTCGGACGCCACCAGGGCGGCCTCAAGCCGCGACGATCTGTATTGGTTCCGGTGGCCCGGGGCATGACGATGACGGGACGGCTGGCTTCCCCTGTCGGAGTGACATCGCTGCCAAGATCCACCAGATTGACCAGCGTGACAGCCAGTTCGTCCCAGTAGGCAGCGCTGCCGGCCATGTTGATCTTTTCCGAAGACACGCTCTCGCCAGCCGAGGCGACGACGGCCCCCCCGGCATTGAGGAGCGAGATCGATTTGAGTTCACCACTTTTGATCAACTCGTTGAGGGCGGGTTCGATGCGATCCTGCGCCACCATGCCGAAGCGGCGCTGCGATCGAATCACAACTCCCAGTGTGGTGGTAATGTCACGGGCGCGATTGACGACGGCGGTGCGTGCCTCTTCGCGGACCCGAAAGTGTTCGATGGCCTGCCATGCAACAATTCCCAGCCAGGCAGCGATGATCACCCCATAGACGATTGGACTCCGGCGGTTTAGTTGCATGGGCTGCCCTGGCGGAAGAGCAACGGTTCACTTGCTCTTTTTCTTTGCCTTTGGTTCCGAGGGTGACGTGGTTTCCTTCCTAGGCAAGCCGTCAATGAATTTGTCAAGTTCCTCCTGGGTGAAGGCTTTTGGCGCGAGTTCGATGGCACCCTTCTCGGATGCGGACAACGCGGCGAGATCCATCGGCTGCCGCACTATATGCGGCGTGAGGAAGATCAGCAGCTCGGTCTTCGTGCTGGCTTTGACTTTTCGTTTGAACAGGTTGCCCAAACCAGGGATGTCGCCGAGCAATGGAACCTTGCTGTCGGTTTGCGTCTTCTGAGTGCGCATCAAGCCGCCGATGATGACGGTCTGGCCATTGGGCGTCACGACGACGGTGTCGGCTGAACGCACGTCAATGACAGGAGCGTTGGCACCGGCGGAAATTGCGACCGATTGATCAGACAACTGTGAGATTTGTGGCGAGACGATCATTTCCACCAGATTGTCGGAATTGATGAATGGCGTCACCTTGAGAATGATTCCAACGCTCGTGTATGAAATTGAGTTGATGGGAGTTCCCGTGAGCCCATTGAAGCTGACGCTGGTCACCAACGGGATGGACTGGCCGACGGTGATGGTCGCAGGCTGGTTGTTTCGTGTGAGAATCGAGGGTCTCGAGAGCACCTCCGTTTTGCCGGCCTGAGCGATGGCCCGGAGCGTCACCTGGTAATCCTGTCCGAGAACCTGGTAAAGGCTGGCACCGGGAGGAGTGGGCTGAAAACTCTGGATGGGCTGGCCGAGCGAATTCATGGAAAGGTTGGTTGCGATCGAGTTCAAACCACCGAGTCCAAATACGTTCGCGCCATTCGCAGAAGTACTGTTGTTGATGTCCTTCCGGAAACCACCTTCCACTCCAATATCAGAGGCGTTGTTATAGGTGACCTCGAGGAATACGACCTTGATGAGCACCTGCGGTTTCGGTCGGTCAAGGTTCGTGATGACCTGGCTGACGAACGTGCTGGTCTCATCATCTGTGATGACGATGATCTGGCGCGATTCCGGATCGACCGTGATGATCGCGCTTCCCACTGTGCCGGCAGGAGAGTATTGACGCGTCGTACCAGCAGTGGCACCGCCACGGGCTCCACCCCCACCACCGCCACCAAAGCCCCCTCCGCCCCCGCCAAAACCTCCACCACCGAACCCGCCTCCCTGACCGCCGCGCTGTTGTCCAAGAGATTGGAGCGTGGCGGAGAAAAGGAGCGTGAGGCCCAGAGCGGAATTGAGCAGGCGCGTTCTAAAGAATTGTTGTCCCATGATCATTGGTTTCCTTGTTGTTGAAAAATGGATTGTCACCTGCGTCATCATCAACGCAGCGTCTGACCGCCGCCAAAATTGCCACCACCGCCACCGCCAGAATTTCCCCCGAAGCCGGTGCTATTTCCCTGGCCTGTCGAAATCTGCTGAGTCCCAGCCTGAATCCGCTGCGAGAGGGCGCTGTTTTGGTTGGCTGAACTCCGGCTGGTCGTGGTGGTCTGGAACATTTCCTGCAGAATGGGCAGAAGTTGCTGCGGGTCCGCGTTGTCCAGAGAGTAAACGAACACTTTCTGCTTCTTCGCGGAGCTGGCATCGAGCTGGGTGATGAGGCTGGCAATTTCAGGCATGAGTTCCTTCGCTGCGCGGACGATGACCGATGAGGTGCGAGGTTCTGGCACTGCCAGCACGATTCCCTGCTTTTTCATTCGTTCGCTTGGAGATGTGGCTGCGTTACCCCGTCCGCCACCACCGCCACCAGCTCCGCCACCGCCTGCCCCTCCGCCGAGGCGGAGCTGCTGCTGGTTCCCGCTGCTATTGCTGCCTGTCCGTCTTTCATCCGGAAAAAGAGTGGCCAACACATTGGCGGTCTCCGTCGGATCGGCATTCTTGAGTGGAAAGAGACGAAACTCGGTGATATCGGCCACAGGTTCGTCAAGCTTGGCAATGACCTCCAGGATCGAGGGGAGGATATCGTCGGGCGCGGCGATGACGACGGAGTTGCTATGTTCATCCGCGACGGCGACCACGCGGGTGTTGACGGGGTTGCTGCTGCCACGTCCACCGCCTGCACCCGCGCCTGTGCCTCCGGTTCCGCCTCGCCCCTGCGCGTGAGCGCTGGTTACGGCGAGTGACAACGCACAGCACGCGAGCAGACAGCCCAAGAGCGTTGTGCGAACGTTTCGTTGTCGAGTGATGGTCGTGTTCATAAGGTCGATCCGGGTTAATTTCGTAAGTGGTTTCATAAAAGGCTTCCTGATCATGGTTGTTGTCCTCCACCTCCACCCCCGCCACCACCTCCGCCAAATCCGCCTCCTTGAAATGCGTTGCGCAATAGTGCTGCCGGCAAATTGCCGCCCTGGAATCCGCCTCCCTGAAAGCCTCCACCGCCAGCTCCACGATTGCCCGTGTTCTGTTGATTCGAGGCAAAAAGTTCCTTGATGATGGTCGCGATTTCCTTCGAGTCTGCATACTTCAGCGGGACCACCTTGATGGCTGAGTTGTCAGCGATCGATTCATCCAGCGCATTGATGACTGCTATCATTCTTTTGATGTCCCTCTGAGTGGCGGTGACGACCAGGGTGTTGGCGCTCTCATTCACGGTGATTTCCGCGTACGTGCCGATCAACGGCCGGAGGTTGTTCATCAATGAGGACACATTGGCATGCTTGACCGGGATGACCTGTGTCACCATGTCATCCGTCTTCGGGATGTCATCGGAGTCGCCACCCTTTTTGACGGGGATGTCCCGCTTCTTGGCTTCGTCACGGGCGACAATCGTCAGGGTGCGTCCATTCCGGATGGCAGCGTAGTCGTTCTTGTTCAGGATGGTGTTGAGCAGGTCAACCGCCTCCTCCTTGGTCACGGTCTGGTTGCTCCAGACATCCACTTTGCCGCGGACCTCGGTTTCCTTGATGATGATGAACCCTGCCGCCTCGCTGAGGTAATCCAGAACCATGTCCACCGGCACACCTCGAAAGTTCAATCGCAATTGATCTTCGCCCAGCGGAGGCAATGGTGCTTTTGCGGCGGCATTGCGCTTGGGTTCGACCGGCGTTTCCGGCTTCGATGCCGAGGGTGCCGCGGCCTCGGACTTGGACTCGGTTGATGCGGCGGCAGCGGCGGGTTTGATGTCATCGTCCGCCAGAGCATTCCAGCTCACCACGACTGCGAGCCAGCAGGCCGCGGCCAGTTTGGTTGTTCGTAATGTTTTCATTTGTTCAATTCTTCTTCTCGTTTTTTCTGCAGCCGCTTCAACACATCGTCATCGGTGCCGCCGGAATCTGCCTTTGTATCGGTCGCCGACTTGGGTTCGCTCGCAAGGACCAGGGTGGAAGCCGTCACCTTCCACGGATCATCATCCTGACGTTTCATCTGGGCACCCACTGCAAGCTCCACCGTGTTGCCATCTTTTTCCAGTTGAACCGCGTGGGGATCGATGGCGGTGATTTTGTGACCGCCGATTGCATCTCCCGGTTTCAGGACCTTCTTGTAGGAGGAACTGGATCCATCAAAGAAAGCTCGGTCACCTTTGGACGAACTCATCGTTCCAACCAACGTGAAAGATTCGGTGACCGCAGCACGGGATCGCTCCCTGTCGCCACGGCTGGCCTTTTTTGTCCGGTTCGGATTAAAGATGTTCCGATCATTGATCAGCTTGAAGGAGGCGTAGTCCCGCGCGGTTGGAGCGTCGGTCGGCGGGGCTTTTATAGCGGGAGCGTTCGTGGATGTGACAGCGGCCTTGTTGGTGCTGGGAGCGTCCTTTCCGTTTTCAACGGCGGCGTTCGCTGACCACGCAAATGCAACGAACATGGCGCAGGCAATCGATCGCGAGCAGAGGCTGCTGAATCGTTTGGTGTCGGTTTCCATTTTCATCGTGTATTGGCGCTCAACTGGAGTCCGCTCACCTGAAGTCCAAGAGTAAGCTGGGAGCCGTCATTATCGCGAGCACTCAATTCAATGGAATCGACCTTCAGCGCGACGGAGTCATGTTCCACCTCATACAGAAAGCGCGTGATGGTGGACATGCTGCCGTATGCATCCACGCGGCATTCAAGAGTCGCGTATTCCTCGGCCGTTCGTTTCCACTGCGGTCTCACGGAGGTGATGCTGATGCGACTGTCTTGCGACCATTGATCGAAAGCCTTGAGCACGTGCCCTTCCGCGGCGGAAACCTCCGTGGGCAGCATGTTGGTCCGCATCTTCTGCCAGTGGTCGCGGATGGAACGTTCCCGGGACAGAAGCTGGCTTCCCTTGTCGATCTTTAGTCGCAGATCCTTGATGGTGGTCTTGCGTTGCTCCCAGCTCTTGAGCAAAGGTGAAAGGACGAGACTGTCGCCGGCCCACAGACCAATCGCCACGAGCGCGAGGATGGTGAGCAACTGCTGCCGGTTCTGGAGATTCAGGTTCATGGTTGATTGTTTTCGCCCCAATGGAACTTAAAGGTGAACTGCACCGGAGATCTGCCGCGAAGCTGGTCAACCTGGATGTCGGTGATCTCCTTCATGGTGCCCAGCTTGTCAGTAGCCTTCATCAAGGCCTTGTTGTCTTCCGCCGTTCCGGTGCAACTGACTCCCGCCGAATCACGAAACTCAATCAGCTTGGCTGTCACCGAGCCATCCTCGGGGAATGCCTCCGAGAGGCGTTTGAGAATGGTCATTGTGCGATGGGATTCGTTGAACCAGGGCCGGTACTGCCGGATCTGCTTCTGCAAATCATCCACTTCCAGAACTTTGGCGAACATGCCGGCCCACTGGGAACGAAGGCCGGTCAACTGCACCTGTTGAATACCAAACGCGATGAACACCAGCAATAACAGCAGTGCGGCTACGGAGCCTGCGTAGGCGAGCTTCCGCGATGAGTAACGGTCGGTGAATTGCCGCCAGGCGCTGATTTTTGGAGCAATCAATTCAGGTTGGGACTGGCTGCCGGCCAGGTATCGCGCGGCGAGAGCCAACGCGGGCGTGGCATTTGCCTCCGGAGGAAACTTCAGTCCAAACGCATCGGCGGAAGGCCGCGCGCAGCGTGCGATGGTGAGCCCAATTTGTTGAAGGCGGGGCTGAAGTTCCCGGCATGCGACCTCAACAAGTTCACCTGTTCCGAACACGCGGAGCGTTCGAATGCTGCCACGAACAGAGGGCGGAATCTGCCCCAAAGTAATGCGCAGTTCCCGGGCGATGATGTCGGTGAATACTCGCTTCTCGGCACCTTCAGCCTCGGTGGCGTTGTCCAACGCGCGGAGAGCCACCAACCCGCAGCCGGCGGTCACTTGAATTCCCACCGATTGATCCGAAATGGTGAGCGCCATCGCGCTGTCCGGCTTCTCCGATTCGATGCCCTGCAGCGCGGGAAGTCCCAGGGAAAAGCTGACAGATGTCAGGCGTGCGGCCTTGAGCACCGCCTCCAATCGAAGGACGTGATCACGTTGAGCCGCCACCTGCATGGCGATCCGTTCGTTGCCGGCGAGCCTTGCAATCGATGACGAAATGACCAGGGAGTCCGGACTGTAAGGAAAGCCGCGCTCGGCTTCGATCTGAAGGAGGTTGGCTACGTCCTCATCCGGCAGATCAGGAATTGTTGTTCGGAGCGTGAGCGCCCAGCTCAAAGGGAGGCAGACCACGCAGCGGCGCTCACGGATTTCAGCGGCTTCCAGATGGTTTTTGATTTCCTGTCCGACGAGCTCGATATCGTTGGTCAACGGATCGAGCGAGAGCGTGACGTTGATGGAAGCGGAGACCTGCACGGAACCGTTGGTGCGCTTTAGGACCACGGCTTCCATCCGGCTGCCATCGAAGGCCAGTCCGAGGATCGAATTGGCGTGTTGTTTCTTCTTCAAGTCCATTTTTAGAGTTTATTGGCCAGCATCTGTTGTGAGAGCCGCACATCGCGACCGAGAGCCCAGCCCATGTGAGTAAGATCCTGGCGGAAAACGATCCGTGGTGTGCCGGCGCTGGTGTCAAAGATGAACTTCACCCGGCGATAGCCCCGTCCATAATGTCCCACAGCCGCAATATCGGCGGTGAATTGATAACTCTTGCCGGTGAGATACGGTGCTGCCTGGAGGAGGCTGGTCTGATCAAGAACATCCCTGAGCCACGCGACGGAAGTAAGCGGCTTGGTTTGCGAGCGCCTGCTGGCTACCACCGATTGCGCCTTGTCCACGCCGATCCCGGGAATACACGAGAGGACGTAATCGCTGGCCGTGTTCACATTCACCAGTCCATTCGTGTTCGGGTTACGAAGCTGGTCTTCGATCTGCGTGAACTCAGTCACGCTTAAACCGCTGCGGACATAGAAATCGAGAACGCTCGTGAAGTTTACAACCACAGGAACTCCACCGCCACCGCCACGACCTCCACCGCCGCCAGTCCCGCCAGCGATCCGTCGAAGGACCGTGTTGGCGCGATCGGCTCCCACGGCGTTTTGAAGGATGGTGGCGACTCGTTGCTGGAAATTCGTGGCGCCAACATTCAGGCGCTGAGTGGTGTTCGAGATGGTGGTTGCGTCACGGCTGTAAACGGTGACGAGGCTCAAGATGCCCGGTTCAAGGCGGCCATTCTGGTTGTCGAATGGCGGCGAGATGGCTCCATCATTTTCGTTAAGATCGAGCACGCCGTTGAGATTGACGTCTTCGCCGAAGAGGATTCCGAGGTCAGCGCCGTACACAAGGCGGAGTTCCTCGATGGTCTCGAAGGGCGCGTTCTTGCAGCGGTATGGAGGATTCAGTCGTTGATACATTTCGGACTCCGCGCCGTTCTCGGTCACGGTTTCGTTTGTGTCCCGCCAGTCGATGATGGATGCGGCGAACTCTGGAGTCATCAGAGGCAGCGTCTGAATCATCGCCAGCGTGGCTGTATTGATGTTGAGCTTCGATGCTTCGTCCACGAGGCCAAAGTGGCTGACGGTTGGCGCGTCCTGGGAATCAGTGGGGCCAATCAACCAGAAGGTCGCATCGCCAACCGGCAGTGCCGCGTTGTAATAAGTGTTCGTCTCCGGGAGAACGCCCTGAATCTGGACGGTGGCGAGGACGTTGCTCACGTAACGAGCGGCGCCTTCGATCGCTTTCTCTGCTTCCAGGCTGGCCACGGCATTGTCCGCGGCGCGCATGTCCAGCGACATCGAATGCGCAAAGTAGAGCGTGAGCGCAACAAGCCCGAACGACACCCATAGAACAATGATCAAGACGGACGCCGACTCGCTTCGGGTTGAAGCGGTTGCCCTGGCTTGATCGATGACGCGAATTTTCATCGTGTGGCTCCGGTCGTCTGGCTCGTGGCTGTCTGCACGAGTATCGGGACCACGATCTCCACCGGCGCTGACAGTGTCAGAGCTGTGTCATTTTCACCGGGGGCGAGCTGGATCTGAACCTTGATTGCCTGCGGCACGGCGTTTGTTTCGCCAGTGGATGTGTCCGCGGTGGTGGAGTCCCAGTAGGTCCGCCATTGCAGGCCGTCATAGTATGAAAATACGACGGCTTGAACGCCGCTCATGAGCCACTCAGGGATCGGCGTGGTGGCAACGTCGGGTGGCAGGAGGTTGCGATTAACGGCGCGGACGAACACCAGCCCGCGTGCGGTCCGATCCGCCGACGGAATCAAAGCGTAGGAAACTTTCTGAATGTCGGCCCAGGGGGTTGTCTCATCCACAATTCCGTTCGAAGTGCAAAATTCCGGACTGACTTGACCCATGATGGAATTGGTGACGGAGGTCGTCTGCAACGCGCCCTGCATGGTGCCGCCTGGCAGGACGAGGTTGGCGAGGTCTCGCTTGATCGTCGTCACCGTCCGTTGAAGAGGCAGGGCATCGTCGATCGATTGCGCTGATTTGTTCCGCAGCCGCAGCGCGCCGTAGAAAACAGCGTTCACTGCCGCCAGCACGATGGCAAAGGCCACGGTGGCAATCAGCACTTCCAGCAAAGTGAAAGCTGGTGCTGGCTTGCGGTTTGAAATTGCCACGTTCATCAAAGGGAAGTGTCGATCAATGTGCTGAGGCGGACGTCGTACTCCCGTCCCTGCAAGGGGAAGGTAACTTGCACCGTGACGACTCGCATGGTGTTCACGACCGGCCACATGTCAGCGCGCAACATCCATTGGTATTGCTGGGCGCCTTCCTGCACCACGCCGCTGCCGGTCCCGCTGCGAAGCTGGCCCGTGACCATCATTTCGCTCATCACGCGATCCGCGATTCGAGCCGCCGCGGTTTTGCGCAAACCAAGCTGCCCGGCCCGGTTCGCGATTTGCAATCCATGAACCGCAGTCGGAATCACAATGGCCATGAACACCAGCGCGGCCAGCACCTCAACCAACGTGAAGGCGGAGCGGCGGTTAACGGCGCGCAATGCTGGGGTTTTGTGATTGAATCGCATATTCGAGGCGATTGCTGTTTCCAATGATCCAGATGGCCGTTTCCTCCCCCTGCCGCAGGACGATGCGATCAGGGCTCGATTCGCCAATGAATCCATCCGGCATGAACCGGATCATCGGCACATCGCCGAGGCCAGGGATCACGGGCTTCGATCGGGTGGCGTTGGCGGCAAACGGCAACTGGGCTTCAATCTCCAGCGTGTTGTCCAGCGTGTAGGTCACTGACTTGGTATCTTGATCGACGTAGCCGGTCTGGATTTGCAGGCCGTAGGATTTATTGCGAGCATCGATCCACAGAACCATCGGTATTCCCTCGGACACCGCGCGGCTCTGGCCGTATCGTGTCAGCGACAGCAGCCGGCGCGCTTCGGAGTCGATGCTCCGCCCGCGAAAGAATCCTTTTAACATCGGGAAGCTCACGCCGATCACGATCACGAGCATCGCCATGACGAGCAGCAGTTCAACGAGCGTAAAGGCGGCTCGATGATCAGCGTTTGGATTGCCAGTTGGCGACATCATCTTCAGTTCCCGCTCGCAGGTCTGGTCCAACAGACATGAGATCGTAAGAGCTTGGGTTGTTCTTGCCGGGGCATTCGTAAACGTAGGGACTGCCCCAGGGGTCGTTCGGAATGTCGTTCTTCATGTAAGGCCCCTTCCAGTTCTGCGCGTCGCGCGGCTGCTGCACGAGTTCGAGCAGGCCATTCCTGCCTCTGGGGTAATGCCCTGTGTCCACTTCAAAGGCGTCCAATGCCGTGCCGAAGGTGGCTATCTGGGATACAGCCGCAGTCTGCCGCGCCTGTTCTGTGCGTCCCGAGAACTTGGGCACGACGATCGCGGCGAGAATGCCGAGGATCACGAGCACGAGCAGGAGTTCGATGAGGGTGAAGCCGCCGCGAGAAGCGCGGCGAGCCCGAGGAAGTGTGGATCGAATCAATGTCATAGTTGAGGAGGCTTGGTCGTTATTTGATGTGGTCTTGGAGCGAGAAAATCGGGATCACCATGCCAATAAAAATTGTACCAATGAAGCCGGCGATAAAGAAGAGCATCAGCGGTTCAGCGAGCGCCACAGCCGATTTGAGCTGCCGATCAAGATCGTTTTCCGTGACATTGGCGATGCGGACCAGCTCGGCGTCGAGTTTGCCGCTTTCCTCGCCGACGGAGATCATTTCCAGGGTCGATCCCGAAAAGAGCGTGCGACATTCCCCAAGGCTCGTTCCGAGCTGCTTGCCTTCCTTCACCCGCTCGATCGAATTCGAAACAGCGTCCACGAGGATTTGATTTCCGATGGAACGTCGAGCGACATTCAGCCCGTTGATCAGCGGCACGCCCGCTCCGAGGAGGGTTCCAAGCATCCGGCAGAATCGCGCCATGGCAAATTGAGCCACAAGCGATCCCACGATCGGTGCCCGAAGGATGAAGCCTTCCAAAACACGACGGCCTTGCTCGGAAGTCAGCCAGCTCCGCAGCGCATATCCGGCGATCCCAATGCCAAGCGCCAGGAAAACCCCATAGGTGCGCAGGAGTTCGCTCGCCCCTACGATCATCTGGGTCAGCAAGGGCAGCTTCGCGCCAAAACCAGCGAAGATCGCCTGGAAACGCGGGATGAAAAACACGAGCAAAAAGGTCAGCACACCAAGAGCGAGGACAAGCAGGATGATCGGGTAGAGGAGAGCCGTCATTACCTTCGACTTCATCTCTTTCTCGCGCGCCTGAAAGTCGGCGATCTGTGCGAGAACCACGTCGAGAAAGCCGCCTGTCTCTCCAGCCTCAACCATCGCCACGTAAACACGAGGAAAGGTGTCGGGCGACTTGGCCATTGCATCCGCGAGCGACGTGCCGTCCACAACCGAGTCGTAAATCTCTTTCCACTTGGCGCGGGCAGTTGCATTTGCCGCTTCCTTTTGAAGGATGACCAGCGCGCGGCTCAACGGCACCCCTGCGGCTAGAAGACTGGAGAGCAGACGGGTGAAATTCTCCAGCATCCGCGCGGTAATCTTGTTGCCGCCAAGCTGGACGTTGAAAGCTGGAGCTGGAGGAGGCCCGGACGAACCGGTGCCCGCTCTTGCATGCTTAGATGAGTCCTTGGCCGCGGTTTCCTTCTTCGGCAGTTCCTTCGGAGTGGCTCGCGCTAAACTCCTGTGGCTGACGTTTGCTCCGTTGCGCTCGGCCAGCTTGATGGGGCGCAAGCCAAGGCTTTCCATCTGCTTGAAGGCATCAGCGCGCCCATTGGCGTCCAACTGGCCCTCGGCGACGGAACCATTACTCTGAATCGCCTTGTAGGTGAAAACGGGCATGGATCAATGAAACAGGTAAAATCGATGTTGGTCAGGCTCGCGCGACAGCCAGGTCAGCCGCCGACGTTTCGCTCCCGGATTTTTCATCCATCATTGTTCGTGAAACTTCCTTCGCCGTCGTGACGCTGAGGACTTCTTCGACGGTGGTGATGCCCTGTCGCACAAGCCGCCAGCCGTCATCCGCGAGGGTTTTCATTCCAGCCTTGCGGGCGGCGACGCGGATTTCGTCGCTCGAAGCGCGGCGCAGGATGAGCTGCCGAATCTCGTTGTCGCTGTCCATCCACTCGAAGATGGCCTGGCGTCCATGGAAACCGGTGTTCCGGCATTCACGACACCCAACAGACTTGTAGATGGGAACGTTCGGGGAAATTCCAAGTTTGATCTTGAAGGTCTGCGCTGTCGGCGAATCATCGATGCGCTTGCAGTGCTTGCAAAGAACGCGGACGAGTCGCTGGGCCAGCACCGCTTCAAGTGAGGAAGCCACAAGGTAAGGCTCGACGCCCATGTCCACGAGTCGTGTGCAGGCACCCGGAGCATCGTTGGTATGGAGTGTTGAAAACACGAGATGGCCGGTGAGGGATGCTTGCACCGCGATCTGAGCGGTTTCCGCATCTCGAATTTCACCGATCAGCACGACGTCGGGATCATGGCGCAGAATCGAGCGCAAGCCGCGCGCGAAAGTCAGTCCCGCCTTTTCAGCAACCTGAATCTGGTTGATGCCGCGGAGCTGGTATTCGACGGGATCCTCGATGGTGATGATCTTGCGCTCGGTGTCGTTGATCGTGGCGAGCGCGGTGTAGAGCGTGGATGTCTTGCCGCTGCCTGTGGGACCTGTGACGAGGACGATCCCATGCGGAAGCTGGAGAACCTGCTCGAAGCATTTCACCTCCCGCGTGTCCATCCCCAGATCCGCCATGCCTCGCAGGGTGGAATTCTGGCGGAGCAATCGCATGACGACGGCCTCGCCGTGCAGCATTGGAATAACGGAAACACGGATATCCACTTCGTTGTCGTCGAGGCGAATCTTGATTCGCCCGTCCTGCGGCAGCCGCTTTTCCGCAATGTTCAAATGGCTGAGAATTTTGACGCGCGACACGATGGCTGGCTGGAAACGTTTGATCTGCGCCGGCACCGGCACTTCCTGAAGGACGCCGTCAATGCGATAGCGGATGCGCAACTCATCCTCGAATGGTTCCAGATGAATGTCCGAGGCACGCAGTTGGATGGCGTCGCGGAGGAACTGATTGACGAAGCGGATGATCGAGGCGTCCTCGGCGGCGTTGTCGAGATCGGTATCTTCGAGCGCGTTCTCATCCACGACCTGAAGCCCGCTTTCCTCGGCGAGAGTGTCGATGGTGTCGGCACCAACTCCGAGGCGCTTCTTCATCTCGCGCTGGATGACCTCGCTGGGAGCAATGACGGGCTTGAGTCGAAGCCCGGTCATCGCTTTCAGAGTATCCAAACCCTGAGTGTCAAACAGCCGGCTGGTGGCAACTTCCACTTGGCCATTGACACGTCGCAACGGGAGCAATTCGTCTTTGAGAAGGAGGCGGGCCGGAAACAGGGACAACACCTGCTTGTCCGGCTCGACGTCCTCCAGCAAGCTGAATTCAAGATCGTATTCCGTCGCGAGCCAACGCAACACGTCCTCTTCGCTCGCTGGGGCGGGAGTGCTTCCATCGCGCGATGTCCGCTCAAGCGCCTCGGCATCGAGCGCGGACAATTGCCGCGAAGAAACCATCCGATCGAGCAGCGGCTTGAGTGAATCGTTGTTTGCTGTCTGGCTCATGACGGGAGTTGGAGTGGAAGGGTGTGATTAGATCCCCTGTTACTTCAACAGCCCCAGCAGTACCGCCACAGCTTCCTGTTTTGTTGTCAGAGCCTTCCGCAACTCATCTTGAGCCTTCTCCAGTGCGACTTCCTTTTCTTTGCGGGCTTCGCGGAGTTTTGCGAGTTTTGCGACTATTTCGTCCTTGGACGCTTTGGCATCGATCGCCTTTTGCAAAGCCTCAGCCTCTGGCAATGGATCCGCGCCGCCGAATCCGCGACGACCTCCTCCTCCTGGGCCTCCAGGTCCGCCTTGGCCGCCGCCACCGCCACGGCCGAATGCCATTCCGCCGCCACCTGAGCCGGCTTGGCGCCGAGCCGTCGTCACTTTCTCGATCTGCGCCGCGATCGCTTTCCATTCATCGTCTTCCTTGACATCGAGTTGTTCGCGGTAACGTTCCATCATTCGGGCGCGCATTTGTTCGGGATCGAAGTTGCCGCCGCCCGGACCTTGTCCCCCGCCCTGGCGCTGACGTGGCTGAGCCTGTTGATCCTGAGCCTTGAGGTTGGCAGTTCCCACGCAAAGCAGGGTCGCCGCGCTCATCACGGCGAGATTTCGATAGATGACGTTCATATGTTTAGTTGAATGGTTGGATGTTGATTATTGTTTTTCTCAGACAGCGCGCCGGACGAACTATGGCGGTGCTGCCTCAAATCGTCTGCACGCGGCGTGCCAGTCGGTTTGCGCCATGTATTGCAGGAATTCCCACTTAAGAGTGCGCAAGCTTTGCGCGCCGGCTCGATGGAGTTGCGCATCTGTTGCGCGGGGCGAGTTTGAATAAAGTGCGCGTAACCAGTGCGTCCGGATGGCGGTCGTCAATAATTGCGATCCACTCACTTCCTGCGCGTATGGAAAGGCCTCGCGAGCGGAACACGTAATGCTCGTAGTGCTGCGATTTCCGCTTCACCCGAAGTGTTTTGGATACTCGAAAAACGGCGAAGTTGGCTGGTAATTATTCCTGCCACTCGAAACCGAATGGAATCGTTTGGCGAGTCTTCATTCCGATCGGAATAAAGGAGCGAATTGTCGCTGGCGACGATTCGCAAATGTGAGTTTCAAGAACCTGAGTTGATCATGATGCCGAACAACAGAGAGGTGATTTTTGACCGCAATCTGGGGCGGTTCGGATGCCTGGGCAATGGTCAAGCGCCCAAGTCGTCCAGCTACAAACTCGAATGGCGCAGGTTGCCACGCCATTCGAAGTAACGCGGATTCTCGGGATGCAAGCTGATGGGTGCGGCCAACAATTCAATGCTAGCGCCGACAAGGAGCGAAAGGAGGACGAGTCGTTTCTTTAGGGTGCCACTTAAGATCAAGATTACAGAGTCGAGGTCATCATTTCTCAGGAGTTGGGCTGCGTCTTGAAGACTTATTTGGCTAGCCGGGGAACGAACATTCCAGTTCATAAAAGGTGGCCCCGGCGGTTCCTGGCTGTTTGATGAAGCCGCGACGGGTGTTCACGGTCGGTTCAAAGTCAGAATCTCACTCCCTGCAGATACTTCACGCTCACAGGCAATGCCTCAAGCGGCCCCGTGGATTCGTCTTCAATGAAGTAATGCTTCACACCCACGACGGCAGCCTGCTTGAGCACGGCCGGCCAGTTAACCTGTCCGGTGCCGAGCGGCACGTCGTCGCTCGCCGGGGCGTGGCCGGTGTGGATGCCAGTGGGCGCGCCACGTCGCAGATCTTTGAGGTGCATCAAAGCCCAGCGGTTCGGGTATTGCGCGAGCAGTTTCACCGGATCCTGGCCAGGATGCGTGACCCAGAAAACATCCATCTCGAAGCTGACGAACTCCGGCTTCGTTTCAGCCACGAGCAAATCGAAGTGCGTCCGGCCACCACCGTCCTTCAGCGGCAGGAATTCATAGCCGTGCGGATGATAGGTGAAAGTGATGCCCATCGCCTTGAACGCCGCGCCCCAAGCGTTGAAGTCCGCAGCCGCGCGCCGCACGTCGGACTCGGTAACGCCCGACTCGGCGTGCGGAATCCATGCGCACATGGCGAACTTCACGCCGAAGGCCTGCGCCCTCCGCACTGAGGCAGCGATGTCCTTCTTCATGCCCTCATAGCCAAAGCCTGCGCTCACCATCCTCAACCCGCGCTCCTGTAGCAACGCGTTGAACTTCTCGAGGCCAAGTCCGTAATCGCCGCCGCCCTCAATCTCGACGAAACCCAGCGCCTTCACTTTATCCAGCGTGCCGGGCACATCCGTCTTGAACGACTCGCGCAGGGAGTAGAGCTGCAATCCAATCGGACCCTTGAAGTCACCGGACAGGGTTGCGGCCGGGAGGCTCGTGGTCAAAGACAGCAAAGCCAGAAGGCCAGCGACGAACGTGGTTGGAAGTGGGTAATGTTCCATGATGACTCAGACGGCCGGTTCAAATGGAATGTTCGTTTTCATCGATGCGACGAATGACCTCTCGGACACCGAGACAGGCTGCACCGGCTGGAGATTTCTTGGAAAGGCAATCATTGCGGAACTCAGCTGTGGACGATTCAGACAGGAGAGTTGATGAAGTCACGTCGATTCATGGAGAGGGAATACCTCCAAAAACTGGACGTGGATCGAGGACATGAACCGATGACGGATAAGAGCGCGGACGCCCCGTCCGCGAGTTGGAAAGATCGGGTTCGCGCGGACAAAGCTGTCCGCGCTCCGGCGGCCGGTTCATGGGGAGTTCTAGTTTGTCGATGTGCCTGGGTGGGTGAATCGAATCGTGGAATCAGTTCATGGCGGTGGAGCCGGAGCGTCTTCGAGCACCACGCGGAAGCCGATGTCGTCATTGCTCAAGTGTACCGTGGCACTGAATCTGTAGGCAGCGAGCAGATCTTTTGGCTGGCGGTCGTGGAAGGAGCCGCCGCGCAGCGACTTGGTAACGCGGGCGTCGTTATACCAGTCGTCGCACCATTCCCATGTGTTGCCGCCGAGGTCGAAGAGCCCGTGCGCGTTGGGCTTGAAGCGTCCTACGGGCGAAGTGTCCGTGAATTTGTCCGTCTCCAGTTCGGGTGCGTAGTTGCCCGCGCCAGGTTGGGGCGGCCAGGCGGAACCCCACGGCCAGACCACCGTCGCCTGCAACCGATCCTCCGGCGTGCGCCCCCGATCGGGCCCAAGGCCCACAGCCACGCTCCATTCCGCGTCGGTCGGCAGACGATAGCGCTGCTTGTCCGTCAACCGGCCAGCCTTGCGCTCGCGCGCCATGAGCCACTGGCAGAATGCTACGGCAACTTCCCACGAGACATTCACGGCCGGATCGTCCGGCGTCTGAGTGAAGTCAGGCCGCGACCAGGCGCGGTGGGTGTCATCGGCGAACGCCTGATAGTCGCGCACCCGTGTCTCCCAGATCGAGAACTTCACCGCCACTCCGGGAACCGGCACGAATTTCATGCCGAGCGAATTTTCCCAGTGGTTCGTGCCGCCGGACGCCGGCGCGTTCTGGGCCAGCAAGGCAGTCGCGATGAAAAGCGTGCAGCCAATGATGATGACTTTCATTGTAATCCCTTTGCGCTGGCCCGCAGGCAATGCAAGTTTTCCGCCGTGCGAATCAACAGATTCCCGCCGGACACCACGACCGACGACATGCACGGACCTTCGCCGAAGGTCGTGGTGGAGAGCACTGCGGGCTCGTCGCCGGCGGCGAGCACGACCAGTGTGCCCGCTTCGCTGAGACAATAGATCCTGCCATCAGCGCCAGTGGGCTAGGCGTAGAAAAGTTCACGGATGCCGAGACGTTGTTGCAACCGCGCAATCCCGCCGCCGGTCCCATCGGGTGCGCCATGATGCCTCCGCCGGCGACATACATCAGATCGGTCGTGCCGGTAAGGCGATAGGTCTCAGGTGCCTGGCCGCCCCATTGGCCGGAGCTGAGGACGGGCATCGCCGTGTCGTCGGGACGGAACATCGGCGTCATGCAAGCGCGGACGCTGCGCACCACGGAATCGTCCGGCTCCCAGAACTTGTTTTGCAGCCCATTGACGTGGAGATGATCCACGCCCGCGAGGCGCCAGAGTTTCTGCCAGGCGGGATACTCGACGCCGAGCAACGGGTGCCGCGTGTATAGCCCCCAGCCATTGCGATGCCCGTGAATCGGCAGCGCGCAACGCTTCCGCAACTCCACCAACCCAGCCAATCCCACGCTGTGCAGGCTCACCATCACGCAGGTGCCGCCCGCTGCGACCACGGTGTCGTGATGCCGCAACATCGCGTCGAGATCGTCGGTGATGTTGAAAGCGAACATGACCTTCTTGCCGGTCTTTTCGGCGAGGTTATTGATCACGCGCATCACGGCGGAGACGCGATCCTTCAGCGGGCAATGCGGACCGTCGGCTTGCAGCTCGTCGTCCTTCACGAAGTCGATGCCGGCCTCGCCCAACTCGCGGACGAGTTCCGCCGTCTGCGCTGGCGAAAGCCCGACGCTCGGCTTCACGATGGTCCCGAAGATCGGGCGATCGTAAACGCCCGCCAGCTCGCGCGTGCCAGCGACGCCGAACTGCGGTCCGGGATACTTTTCACCGAACGCGGGCGGCAGTTCGAGATCGAGCAGCTTGCACCCAGTATGGTCGGAGAGTTCGTAGAGATTGCCGCAAACCGTGGCGACGAGCGTCGGGAGGTTCGCGCCGACGTTGGCGAACGGGAACGAAAGCGTGACCTCCGCGCGCTGATATTTGAGCGGGCCATCCACGCCCTTGGGCGTGCGTCCGCCGGGCAGGCTCGGTGCGTCCGCTGAATCGAGGAGCGTGATCTCGGTGACCTTGGCGCACGCACGGGCTTTGAGTTCCTCGGTCTCGCCGGGCACAGGGAGAAAAGTGCCGGACGATTGTTCCCCAGCGATGGTCTCCGCCACCTGTTCGACAGGCAAGCAGGTCTCGATCCGGTAGCGGGCGATGATGTCGGTCATGGTTTTCGTCCCGGAGCGGGAAATTTCCTCGCCGCATCATCCAGCACCAGAACCCAATCCTGGCCGCGTCCGTTGCTGGGCGGAGTGAACGTCTGCATCGCGACGGCGTCTCCCGTGTAGATGGCCGAGGCGGTGCCGTAACGCGGATCGAACCACCAGGTATTCACTCCGGTCTTGGACTTGATGGCATCCATGCGCACGGCGAACGGTTCGCCTCGCGGTGAATAAACGAAGGCGAAGGAACCATTGCTCGCCCGCGCGGCGCGCACCTTGGCACCACCGGTGCGCGGGCCATCCACAATGAGCGAATCGTCCGGCTCCAGCTCGGTGAACGGGCGTGACTCAAAGAGCCGGCGGATGATGCCCATCTGAAAGGCTCCCGGATGATCGAGCGCCTCCAGCCAGGGAATGTTGGCTTCAATGACTGCTGCCCGCCCGGGTGCCCACATCTGCCAGATGTTGTTGTTTCCATACGTGTGGCCGCACGCGCCGGCCAGCAGAGCCCAATAGGCTGCCTGCCGGCAATCGTAGTCATCAAAGGTCAACTGCTTCGAGGCACCGCTGAGGTAGAAGCCGACGGGGATCCGCTCGTAGCGAGGTTCGCCATCCAGGGTGGGCTTCGTGGGGTGCAGCGCGTAGTCGTGGGCGATGAACAATCCGTTGTCGTGATCGCGCGCCGCGTGGGAAGACTGCGTCATGTTGAGGTCCAGCCAGTCCGCCGCGTGGAAATAGTCCGACGACCGCCCCGGTCCACGCGGATGAAAGGTGATCAGGTGCCGGCCGCCGTCGCCGGTGCGAAGCCCAAGCGCCATGGTTTCGATGATGGCCCGGTCGCCGTCCGACTCGATGTTGCGATCGCCTCCGAGGATCCAGAGAACGGGCTTGTCCGCTTATCGTTTGCCGATCCATTCACCGTAGGTCCGCACGTTTTCCACATTGAACACCACGGGGCCCTTGCCGCCGCGGGATGCCTGCCACTTGTCACCCCAAGTGGGCAGAAATCCGATCCTCAACCCGAGCGATGCGGCCCGGTCCACGATAAAATCCACGTGATCCCAGTAGTCGTTGGCTGGCCCATCCTTCACATCCGGCCGCGCCGGGTCGTTGTCGAGCAACGGTCGATGACCATAGGCGTTGGGTGTGTTGAGCCCATCGAGTTCGGCGAGCGCCCCCGCCTGGATGATCGTGAATCCCTTCGCCGCCCGGTCTTCGAGGTAACGCGTGGCCTCCTCACGGTTCAGGCGGTGAAACAGCTCCCACGCCGTGTCGCCCAACCAGAAGAACGGCTGGCCGTCGGCGGTGACGAGAAAGCGGTGGTTGTCGCTGACCTTCAATCTGGGCAACGGGGCGCCCTTGGCGGAGGGCACCGCGCCGAGCGCCAGCAGCGCGCACAGAAGCGCCGCAGCCTTGCAGCGGGCGAGCAAGGTGAGTGTCATTTTCATCTGGGATGATGAGACCATGGAGCTGACCACGCGGGCAACGGGACACTGTAAACCGGGGAGACTGCTTCCTCTCTGTGTCCTTCAAAACTCTGCGCTAAATCACACGCCGTGCTCCGAAGTGAAGCACAGAGATTTGGAGGACACAGAGGGGCCGTGGTTCATTTCACCTCCAGCACGAGCACCCAGTCGCTCTCGCCCGCCGCGTTCTTGCCGGGTGGAGTGAACTCCCGCGATCCCGTGGAAGGAAGCGGCGCGCCTTCGATGGCCTTCAACTCACCGCTCGTCGGGTCGAACCAACGCGCCGCGGCGGGGCCGCTTAGTTTGGCGAGGTTCGCGGATGGCATGGCCCAAGTGATGGCTGTCACCGGTCAAGAGAACACGTTTGGAATAAAGTCATCGCATGTTAGCTGGTTCCTTTCTCAAGGGATCATGAAATTCCGGCAAGGGCTGTAGGGGTCCCATGGCGAAGAGCGCCAAGCCCGCGGCGATCAATGGCAAGATGGCCACTCGCGGCCCGGGACATCCAGGCCGGGTCTTCCCGCCGAGAACAACCGTGAATCAGCCCCCTGCCGCTTTCTAATGCGACGAAATCACGCTGAAAGAAGCAATTGAATTGAACCCGAATTCCGGAGTTGAAACCACTAATCATCGCTAATGATCGCTAATCCGAAAGTCTTGGAATGAATCGATATCTGTTTTTCCAAAAGCCTTGCTCCGTAGTCTCTTCTCATCAGCGCAGATCAGCGTTTATTAGCGGTTCAAAAACGACGTCCAGGTTGAACAAAAGACCACAAAGGACACCAAGAGCTTCTGCACCTTGGTTCATTTCGTTTCCCCTGTAAATCCGAACAGCCATTCTCCAGATCACTTAACCAACCCATGCCCATCCGACCCTCCGAAATTGAGGACAAACTCGAAACCGCGATCAACGCCTGGTCGCAGATCGCCCCCGAAGCCACCTTTGCCCGGATGACGCTGCCGCAGTTCGAGCAGGCTCTCCAGCCGTCGCTCGATACACGGTCACGAATCGTGGAATTGGAACGTCAACTCACCATTGCCCGCATTGAGCGGGACAACGCCGACAAAGACAGCCTGCAAACACTCCTGAACGTGGTGAACTCCGTCAAAGGCGATCCCGAATACGGCGACAACAGCCACCTCAACGCCGCCCTCGGCTACATCCTCAAAATGGAGCGCAAGAGCGGGCTCACGCGGAAAACTTCAGCCGTAACGTTCCCAGCAATTGAAGAATCCCCAACGGCCAAGGCGGCCTGACTCAACAACCAACCCGACCTGATCTTGTGTCAAAAGTTAGGAGCAACCCCATGTGGAGCGACTCCATGTTATCTTTACGTGAGGAGTCCAGGTTGCGCACCCTGCCCTTGCCAGTGGACGCCACGAGCCTTACGCTCGCCCCCATGATCACGATTGACACAGTGGCCAACATCACCGGCGACCAGATGGTGAAGATCCCGCTGCCCAGTCCCATCTCTCCAGGTCCCCATCGAGTGGTGATGGTCATCGACGAAGCCGCAGCCGGGCCACCCGCCGTGTCCTCGCTGAATGGGCCGCTTGGCCTGAGCCTGCTTCAGATGGCGGGCTGGCCGCCGAACAGCACCTTCCGCCGCGAGGAAATTTATGGCGACGACGGGCGTTAGACATCTGTTCGTCGATACGAATGTCCTCGTCTACGCCACGGACGCGAATTCCCCCTGGCAAGGCGCGGCCACAAGCGCTCTCGAGGGCTGGCGCCGGGCCGGTACACAGCTTTGCTTGAGCGTCCAGGTTCTCCGAGAATATCTGGCCGTGGTGACCCGGCCCGCCCCGGGCCAGACCACGCCGCCTGATTGGACCGCCATCCTGGCCAACCTCGCCGCCTTTCGCGCGCAGTTCCTGGTGCTGGAGGACACCGGCCCGGTGGCCGAAGAACTGGCCAGACTGGCACAGCAATTCGCCGTGCGCGGACGCCAAATCCACGACGCCAACCTTGTAGCCGTGATGCGCCGGTCCGGCGTGCGCGACTTGCTCACGCACAACACTGCCGATTTCACGCGCTTCTCGGCTCTCATCCAGGTTCACCCGCTCGTTCTCGCAACGCCTTCCTGACAGGGGTGAGAGCGGGTCCGGCACAATTTTGCCCAACGTCGCCATGAAAAAACCTGTTTCCTCCAGTTCGACCGCGTGAAGTCCGGCCAAGCCGCCCAGACGAACAACGAAACCATCCCCGACGAAAAATCGCGCCATGAAGTGCAATTGGCCTGGCGGGACACCATCACGGAACTTCTCCACCAGAGCTTCCGTGACAACAGCCGACCACCGGTCATCCACCGGTGACGGATGGCTGCCAGATCCGGCTGCCCTCCCCCTCACTGGCCCACGGCGTTGCTGATAGGCGCGGATTTCGGCACCGGGCCGAAGGCTTGCGACCGCCGCTCATGTTCCGGGTGGGGATCGCTTACGACACCGTTTCCGACGTGAGTGCCCAGTCTTACTCCGGCGCCATGATCACGTCTGCACGGCTTGAACCACTTGCTCCGCCCAGTGGCACTCTCATTTGCCAGAATACTTGGGCCGTGAAGGGGTCAATCCCACGGACCGACACAAAACAGGACCGGCAACGAAGCGACGCCATGCTCCGGGTATTGCGCATCGGATGTCCCCGCGCGATTTACAACGTCACGAACCGAATTCACCGCAGCCCGCGGTAGTGTCTTAATCTTAATCCTACTCATACTCTTAATCCTTTTAGCTGAGGGATTATGATTGAGATTACGAGCAAGATTAGGACACTGCCCGGCCCGCATCGAGCGCGACAACGCTGACAAAGACAGCCTGCAAACCCTCCTGAACGTGGTGAACTCCGTCAAAGGCGATCCCGAATTCGGCGACAACAGTGAATGTGTCAATATCAAGAACGGACCCCTGGCCGCATCGAGCGCAACAACGCTAAAAATGACAGCAAGAGATCCCTTCTGAACGTGGTGAGTTCAGGCTGATGGAGATACTCGGGGCTACGCCGTTTACAGCGAATGCCTCAGCGGGGTGAGGGCTCGCCTGCCGAGATCTGACCTTCAGTGGCAGGAGGTCTGAGCGTGCGATGGAGATTGCATCGGCGTTGCGCTTGTCTTCAAATTCGGTTCTTCAAACTTTAGCGTTGGGATTTTCATTGAGTGAAATCAGGTTAAGCGGATGCAAGACATACAACTTTATCAGCAGCTTTTGGGATTGAGTGGGCCGTGGGAAGTGGGGCGAGTGACCTTGAAGCGGGAGGCGCAGGA
>SIBF01000017.1 GCA_009695275.1 Pedosphaera sp.
CGCCCGAGCATGGCAAGTTTAATTTCAAAAAAACTCGCGGTTTTTTCACGGCAGTCTTCAAATCGCTCACACGCCGCATTTCGCTCAACTCACTTGCAACCATCGTGATCCAAGAGGGCCATTGCGCGCTAACCGGATGCTAGTGATCTCTACTCTACAGTGCGAATGGCGCAACCAAACCCCGCCAAATTATTTTGAAACATTTACCGATACGCACATGCAGCAACTTGGAAACGGAGGGTTTTTCGAACTCTGAATCCATTTCCCCTAACGAACAGATGAGCCTTCGGAAGGCTTCAACCTCTCCCGCTCATCACTTGCCGAGGGCGCTGCGCAGCCAGGCACGCGCAAAGGTCCAGAGGCGCTCGGCACCCCGGAGTGGCAAGCCCATCGCATCGGCGGCTTCCTGCATTGTCATGCCCACGAAGTAGCGGAGCTTGACCAGCTCGGCGGCGGCGGAATCCTGCGCGGCGAGCTGGTCGAGCGCCTCATGCACCGCGAGCAATTCATCGGTGGGCGCGGTGATGACGATTTTCGATTCACTGAAATCCTCCCGTTCAGCGAAACCCCCTCGCTTCAGAACCTGGCGGCGTCGCGCTCGTTCGATCAGAATACGCCGCATCCCTTCCGCTGCCGCCGCGAAAAACTGCCGGCGATTTTCCCAGTGAACTTGTCCGCCTCCGAGTCGCAACCAGGCTTCATGCACGAGCGCCGTGGGTTGGAGCGTCTGGCCGGGTGCCTCCCGCGCCATCTTCTGCGTAGCCAGCTTACGAAGCTCCTCGTAAACCAGCGGGAGCAACTCTTCGGCGGCCTTCGGATCCCCTTGCTGCACGCGTTCGAAAATGTGGGTGACTTCGTTCACTATGCAATGAGTAGCCCACCCTGCATGGTCAAAGAAGCCTGAAATTCCGTAAAGCGGTCGCTTCGTGACATTGGTCAATCAAGCGTTGGTGTTTACCCCCTCCCTCTTCCATCATCAGGGTCCGCGCAAAATAAATTCCGATATTGCTGGAGGGGATTTGGCTCAATGGCGAGGCGCGAACGACGAGCATACCCGCAGTGGTCTGTAAGGAATGAGCAACGTAGCCAGCGAGCCAAAGCCCCCCAGCCCGCAAGGCCGGGGCGGCGCTCCCGCCAAAGTCGGAAGTTATCATTGCGCGGACCCTACTGAGGAGACGGCGGGATAGGCTACGAATGATGGCGAGCGCCACGGATGCAGATGCGAGGCGCGAACGAGAGAAGATGCCCGCAGCGGCCTCTGGCTGAGTGAGCAACGAAGCAGGTGCGTCTGTGCCGCCGTCAAGATTTGTAGCCTATCCCACCGTCTCCTCAGTAAGCCTTCTTTCGCGCCTACAGGGCTCGTTCGATTTGGCGATACGTTATCCAGGGCGGCGCTCATTTCACTTCGCTTGCCCCGGGCTGTTATCTTTCGAGTTGTCAGCCCATTCATCAAGCGATCCGCCTTGTCAATCGGGCAGGCTTCTTTCTACACGTGTTGCCGCATTGATGAATAATGCCGTTGACATCGCCATCGTGGGCTCGGGTTTTGCCGGATCCTTGCTGGCCATGATCGCTCGCCGACTGGGGCGCTCCGTGGCGTTGATCGAACGCGGACGACATCCGCGTTTCGTGATTGGAGAGTCCTCCACGCCGCTGGCGAACTTGCTTCTGGAGGAGCTGGCTCAACGATATGACCTGCCACAGATCGCATCACTCTCGAAGTGGGGCACGTGGCAGCGCAATCATCCGGATATTGCCTGCGGTCTAAAACGAGGCTTTACCTTTTTTCATCACGAATTTGGAAGGACATTCGAGCCGCAACAAGACCGCGCGAACGAATTGCTCGTGGCCGCCAGCCCGCATGACGGGATTGCAGACACGCATTGGTACCGCTCCGACTTCGATCATTTCTTCGTGAAGCAAGCTCAAGCGCTCAGTGTGGAGTATTTCGACGAGGTGGCCTTGCGTAGCGCGAGTTTCGATGCGGATACCGCCGTGCTGGACGGCGAGCGTAACGGAAAGCCGTTCTCCATTCAGGCGCAGTTTGTCGTCGATGCCACCGGGCCGCGTGGTTTTCTTCACCGCGCTCTCGGGCTTGCTGAGGCGCCATTCAAGCACCTGCCCGCCACGCAGGGGCTCTACTCGCACTTCCGGGATGTTCGGCTGTTCCGAGAGGGCTCCACGGATGCCGAGAGCGAAGCGCCGCCATATCCGCCCGATGACGCCGCGATTCATCACGTTTTCGACGGGGGCTGGATCTGGGTGTTGCGCTTCAACAACGGAATCACCAGCGCCGGTGCAGCCGTCACTGACAAGCTTGCGAACGAGTTAAAACTCAGCGAAGGCGCTGCTGCATGGGAACGTTTGCTGTCCCGCCTGCCAGCGGTGCGTGAACAATTCTCCGACGCGAAGCCGACCATGCCATTCGTCCACAGCGCGCGTCTCTCCTTCCGTTCTTCCGTCGTGGCAGACCCTCGATGGGCGCTGTTGCCTTCGGCGGCGGGGTTCATTGATCCGCTGCTCTCGACCGGGTTTCCTCTCACTCTACTGGGTGTTGACCGTCTGGCGCGCTCCTTGGCTGAAACTGGGAATGCAGCTGAGTTGGGCGCGAGGCTTGAAACATATTCGCGTCAAACAACAGACGAGCTGCTCGCTGCGGAACGGCTGGTCGCTGCGCTCTATGCAAACATGGATGACTTTCCGATCTTCAGCGCTCTTTCTCTGCTCTACTTCGCAGCAGCCAGTTTCAGTGAGACGGCCCGAAGACTTGGCAAGCCTGACCTGGCTCCATCGTTCCTGTTGCACAATCAAACCAGCTTCGGGCCGAAACTGAAGAACTGCTGCGAGCTGGCGTTGAGTCGTCAGGTGAACGGCAATCTGAGTGAAGGTGATCGCTCGGAACTGCTGGTATCGTTGATGGCTGCCATCGAACCGATTGATGTTGCCGGCCTGTCCGATGGCACGCGTCGGAACTGGCATCCGGTCCTCGCATCCGATTTGCTGGCCGCCGCTGCCAAGCTGGGCGTGGATCGGGCTGCTATTTGCGCGCTCCTGGAGCGCTGCGGTTTTAACTGTCAGGCTGATTCTAAACCGGCACTGGACTAATACCTCAGTGCGCCACAGAGCCAGGGTTGCCGGGCATCGGTTGCGGAGTTGAGTTCTTCCTTTGATCCATCCAGCCTCAGCTCATGAAAACTCTCTCCACGGTTCTTGGCCTGTGCTTCAGCTTGATCTGCGCGGCCCAGTCCATCGACGCGAAGAAGACGGACACTTTCCGCCGGATAAAAACGCACCTCGACAGCGTCCCTGCGATCGACACGCATGATCACCTGAAGCCTTTCCCGATCCTGCAAGGTTCGGTGCGCACTGCGCAGGGCGTGGGGATGAATCTCTACTCGCTCTGGCAAAGCAGTTATTACACCTGGATAAATCCGCTCACGACCTGGCCGGAGAGCGGACAGTTCGAGGACTGGTGGCCAAAAGCGAAGAACGATTTCGCGAACGCCCGCGCGACCAGCTTCTACCGTTATCAGCTTCCCGCGTTTGCGAACCTCTACGGCGTGGACTTTGAGATCATCACAGACGAGCAGGCGCGCGACCTGAATCGTCGCATCTTCGCGAATTACCAGAACCAGGACTGGATATACGAGGTTGTCACCGAGCGCGCCAACATTGAGCTGATGTTCAATGACCCTTACTGGGACCGGCTCTCACGCACCAATTACTACCCGTTTGGCGTCGCTGTCCTGAATGTGACCCGGCTTTTGCGTGGCTTTCATCCGTCGGAATTCGCCGCCGGGGTGGATTCGCCTTTTCGCTATGCACGAGAGGAGAATCTTCCGACCGCCACGCTGGATGACTATCTTGCGGTGATCGAACACTGGTTGAAGGCGGGCAAGGCGGAAGGTGCAGTGTGCCTCAAGACTACGACGGCTTATGAACGCACACTGCAGTTCGACCGGGTGCCGAAGGAACGCGCGGCCAGGATTTATGGGCGTCCGAAGTCGCAACTCTCCGATGTTGAGGTCAAGGAGTTCGAGGACTTCATCGTCTGGCACCTCACCGAGATGAGCGCCAGGCTTGAGCTGCCGTTTCAAATCCACACCGGTCACGCCCGCATCCAGGGATCGAATCCGATGAACCTGCTGAACCTCATCGAGGCGAATCCACGCACCAAGTTCATCCTCTTCCACGGCGGCTACCCCTGGGTGGGAGAAACGGGTGCCATCATGCAGCGTTACGGCAGGAATGTTTGGATCGACTCCGTCTGGCTGCCGACGATCAGCTACACAATGGGCAAGCGGGCCTATCAGGAATGGCTCGAATTGATGCCGAGCAACCGAATCATGTGGGGCGCGGATGCCCATCACGTCGAAGGCATCTATGCGGCCACGGAAGTGACTCGCCGCTGTCTGGCGGAAGCCCTTGCCGAGAAAGTTGAACGCGGCGAACTTCTCGAAGAACACGCGCTTCGGATAGGGAGGCAGGTTCTGCGCGAGAATGCGCTTGAGTTGTTTCCCTCGTTGAAAGACCGACTATGGAAGCACAAAGGGAAATTGAAACCGCCGATGAAATGATCGACCGTTCGCCTGCGGCTGAATGACGGGTTTAACACATCCGTCAGAAAACTCGAACAACAGGCTGTGCCCGAACAAAGATGATACGATTCAAGCTACATTCCATTTTGTGGAAACTGGCACCCATCATGAGTATCAGCTTGCTGGCTTGGGGTGGAAACTTGATCGCGACGGCTGCTTCTTCTTCCACGAGTGGCGATCTATGGAATGCTCACATTGAGCCGCTGCTCAAGGAGCATTGCGTCGAGTGTCATAGTCCGACCAAAAGCAAGAGCGGGCTGGACCTGACTTCGCTGCAAGCAATCCTCCGCGGTGGAGACCGGGGCGCGGCGGTTCTGCCCGGACGGCCCGACGATAGCAATCTCTACAAATTTCTCGGCACCGAATCTGACCCGCACATGCCGCCGGGCAAACGCAAGCCGCTCGGGGATGACGCGGTTTCCCTGATTCGGCAGTGGATTGAAAAACTGGCAGCTTCGTCTGTCACGCAGGAGGCAACCAACTTGCCGGAGACAAACCGTGTTTCGACGCCGGCCAGGCTGCGCATCGCCTGGCAGCCGCCGGCCACCATGCCGCCGGCCAGGGCCATCGACCGCTTCCTCGAACTCGCGTGGAAACTCGACAAGGTCACTCCCTCCACAGCCGCGGACGATCGCACGTTCGTGCGCCGGATTCATCTCGACCTCGCGGGCCGAATCCCGACGCGGGAAGAAACGGAGAAGTTTTTGCGCGATCACGCCAGGGACAAGCGGGCGCGACTTATCGAAGACTTGTTGGCCGGCGAGGAATACTCACGTCACATGCGCGAAGTGTTCGACCTGGTGTTGATGGAGCGGCGCGGGGAGAAATGGGAAGACCAGCGTGCGAACCAAAAATGGTTCACATGGCTCGAAGACGCCTTTCATCGCAATCGCCCCTGGAACGAAGTCATACGCGATCTCATTGTGGCGCGCCCCGGCCGGCCCGAGGATCGCGGCGCGGTCTGGTTTCTCTACGAGCGCGAGAACAACCCACAGGCCGTGGCCGAATCGCTGGCACCAGTGGTTTTCGGGCTACAGGTGAAGTGCGCGCAATGCCACGACCACATGGTCGCACGCGAGATCAAGCAGGCGCATTACTGGGCCATGGTCGCGGCGTTCAATCGCAGCAAGAACGTGGACACACCTGCCGGCCCTGGCGTGGCAGAGTCGGCCATTGGCGGATTCGTCAGCTTCGCCAATCTCAAGAAAGAATCACAGCAGGCCCGGCTCGCATTCTTCAACGGACGTAAAGTGGAAGAGGCGTGGCCCAAGGACGGCGAAAAGGAGATCGAATCGCCTGACCTATACCTCGTGGCTCCACCGCCGGGGAAGGACAAACCCAAGCAAGCCGCAGTGCCCAAGTTCTCGCGCCGTGAAGCGTTCGCCGATGCGGTCACGCGCGACAACCCGTTGCTGGCCCGCGCGATGGTCAATCGCGTCTGGGCGATGCTCTTCGGCCGCGGCCTGGTGCATCCGGTGGATCTGATGGACTCGAAACATCCGCCCAGCCAACCCGAGCTGCTCGGCTGGTTGGAGCGCGACTTCGAGCGCAGCGGCTACGACGTGAAGCGCCTTGTTCGCACGCTGTGCAACGCCAAGGCGTATCAGTTGGACTCGCGCGCTGGCGGCGGGCAAAAACGGAGCGCGACTGTGTCTGAAAGACCAGTCGCAGCAGCCACGCAGGCAAGGAAGTCTCCGGATAATTCAGATCTCCCTGTTCATTCGGACAAGCTGGGGCTGGGCTCCGCCACAGCAGCGCTCCAAGAACCGACCCGAGCCCCGCGCCCGGCGAAGGCAAAGCCCGCACCCCTGAACTCATTCGCGCGCACGCAGGACAAGCCGCTTTCCGCCGAGCAACTCTATCGTTCACTGCTCGTGGCCACGGGCAACCGGACGGACACGAACGGCACAGTGGCTGGCAGGTCCGAGAAGGAACTGCGCCGTGCCTTCATCAAGCAATTCCCCTCTCTGTTCCCCGCCGAGTACAATGCCTCGCTGCAACAGGCGATGTTCCTCGCGAACTCGGATCTGTTCGACCAATTGCTGGCGCCGCGCGACGCAAACCTGACCACGCGGCTGGCGGCGATGCCGGATGAAACGGCCCGCGTGCGCGAAGCTTTCGCCGCCGTCTTCGGGCGCGAGCCGGACGCGGAGGAACTGCGCGAGTGCGGCGCTTATCTGAAAGCTCGTTCGCCCGAGGCGGGCACGAAGCAACTTCTCTGGGCCATGCTCACCAGCGCGGAATTCCAAGTGAGCCACTGAAGCTGCATCGAAATTGTTTACTCTTGCGACATGAATTACTTGACCGTCGAGGTGAAAATTGACCACCGGCGCATCGTGGCGTGCGAGCCGGGGAAGCTGCCGGATAAGGCGAACGGCCTTCTCACCATCCTACCACCGTCGCCGGTCCCCCTGGGCGAACCGAAGCCGGCCAGGAAGCGTGTGAAACTGCCGCTGATCCGGGGAGACGGCAAACACATCATTAACCCAACGCCGGAGGAACTAGATGCCAGCCTCTGGGGTGATTAAGCTGGCTGACGCCAATATCTGGCTGGGGGTGGCTTTTTCGGATCACCTGCACCACGCGAAGGCCAAGACATGGTTTGAAGATCAATCCATCGGCATCTGCGCATTTTGTCGAGTCACTCGGACGGCACTCTTGCGGCATCTCACGAATTCGAAAATTATGGGTTCCTTTGTCCAAAGCCAACAAGATGCCTGGCGCAACTTCGACAGGCTGGCCAATGATCCACGCGTGGTTTTCCTTCCAGAGCCACCGGGATTGGAGGAAGCTTTTAGGCGCTATTCACGAGCTTCATCGCCGTCACGCACCGTCTGTACCGATGCCTACCTCACGGCCTTTGCTCTCCAACATCAGGCCCAGTTAGTAACTTTCGATAAAGGATTCGGCCGTTTTACCGGACTCGATTTGAAGAGGCTGGTATGATACGGAATTCCAAGTGAACCACTGATGCGCAATCCACTCTCCCATCTTCCGAACCCAGCCTGCGGCGGCGCGGACCACGTGCTGCATCGCCGGAAGTTTCTACAGGGCGTGGCTGGTGCGGGCGCGATGTCACTGATGAGCTGGGGCGGATTGTTCTCGCTGCCGGCCTTCGCGGAGCAGGCGAAGCGAACACAGAAGCGCTGCATTCTCCTGTGGCTTTGCGGCGCGCCGAGCCAGTTCGAGACGTGGGATCCGAAGCCCGGCCGGCCGACCGGCGGGCCGTTCCGCAGCATTCCGACGAAGCTGCCCGGGGTGCATTTTGGCGAACTCATGCCACGCTGCGCCAGCATCGCGGACAAGCTCGCCGTGGTGCGCTCGATGAAGACCGCCCAGAGCGAGCATCTCCAGGGCATCGACCTGCTCAACCGCGGCGCGGCGCCCAGGCCGCCGTTCATCCGCCCGACGCTTGGGTCCGTGCTCGCGCAGCAACTCGGCCAACTCGACAACCCCATCCCCAACTTCGTCCTGCTTGAGCCGTGTCCCGAGGGAAACGAGTTCAAGGAGTTCAAGGCCGGCAATTGGGCTGGGTGGCTCGGCGCGCAATACGGCCCTGTGCGCGTCGGCGGCGAATACAAGATCGAGAACGTGGCGCGGCAGGCGGATGTTTCCGCCGAGGATCACGAGGCGCGCAACGCGCTGCGCCAGTTCCTCACGAAAAAGTATGAGAACGAGCGGCGCAGTGCCGCCGCGTCGTCGCAGAACGCCGTGTTCGACCGCGTGAAGGGGCTGATGAGCTGCGCGGACTTGTTCGATCTTGAGAAGCTGCCCGCGAAGGACCGCGAGCGCTATGGCCCGGCGGCGTTCGGCCTGCACGCCTTGCAGGCGCGGCATCTGGTCGAGAACGGCGCGCCGTTCGTGATGGTCGCCAACGGCATGCCGTGGGACAGCCATGTGTTTCACAACGAAATTTACCAGATGCTCGTCCCGGAGCTGGACCGCGTGATCTTCAATCTCATCACGGACCTCGAAGCGCGCGGCATGCTCGACAGCACGCTGGTCATCGCGATGGGCGAGTTCGGCCGCACGCCGTGGATCAACCAGGCGCGCGGTCGCGACCATTATCCGAACGCCTGGAGTCTGATGCTCGCTGGCTGCGGCATCAAACGCGGCGTGATCGTGGGTGCGACGGACGCGGACGGCGTTGACGTCGCGGAGAAGGCGTTCAACGAGAAGAACCTCTTTGCCACCATCTTCACCGCGCTCGGCATCGACCCGTATGCGCCCTACGACATTCCGGATCTGCCGACGTTTCACCGTGTCGAGGAGAAGGCCGAGCCAATCCGCGAAGTGCTGGCTTGAACGGAGACTGATTTTTAACCACGAATGGACACGAACAGACACGAATCTGGATGGCAGGGCGGGCTGGGCAAACTTTCGAAAGACCCGGCGCGCGGCTGTCCCCAGCCGCAGCAGCTCCACCCGTTTGAGCGCGGACGGACTCGTTCAAGCCGTCTTTCCATTCGCACGCGCTGCGGGTCGGGAGACCCGCGGTCCGCTTTGATTGCGGCTTCGCCGAGCTGGGTGAATTCGTGTCTATTCGTGGTTGCTCTCCTCTTCTGAAGCCATGCCTGACGATCCGAAAAAAGCCGACGAGACGCCGCTGAAGACGGAGAAAGTGAAAGAGATTTCGCTGCCCTCCGCTGTGCTGGCGCTTGAGGTGGCGGCGGACGGCAAGACGGCCTTTGCCGCGTGTCAGGACGGTGGTGTGTTGTCGGTGGATCTGGAATCGGGCAACCATGAGTTGCTCGGCAAGCATGAGAGTTACGCGAGCAACGTAGCCTTGCTGCCGGACGGGCAAACGCTGATCTCCGCCGGTTACGACGGTGTCCTGCTTTGGCACGACCTCAAGGAACGCAAGGCGACGCGACGCGTGAAGGCGCATGAGTTTTGGTCGTGGAACATGGACGTGAGCGCCGACGGCTCGATGGTCGCGTCGGTAACGGGCCGTTACGAAGCCGGCGGCTACAAGTACGAACCGGCGCCCGAGCGCGAGCCTTCGGTGAAGGTGTTCGACGCAAAGACCGGCGAACTGCGCCACGCCCTTCCTCATGTGCCGCCGGTTCAGGCCGTGGCGTTCACGCCGGACGGACGACACGTTGCCGCGGGCAATTTGATGGGCGAGGTGCGCGTCTGGGACACGGCGACGGGCAAACAGGTGTCGCAGTGGACCACGCCCGACCTGACGAGCTGGGGCATCATCAAGAGCCACCATTACCTCGGCGGCGTTTTTGCGATGACGTTCAACGCAGCCGGCGACGAGCTTTACCTCTGCGGCATGGGCCCGATGCGCGATCCGATGGCGGGGAACGGTGTGCAACGCTGGCAGCGTTTCGCGTGGAGGGATGGGAAGAAACTTGATGAAACGCACGACGGCGAGAGCGGGCAGGGCTTGATGGAAGCGCTGGCGTTTCATCCGTCGAAGAAGTTTTTCGTCATGGCAGGCCGGCTCTTCCAGGGAAAGTGGAACCTCGCGTTCTTCGACACCGCCACCGGAAAGAACCTCCACGCCCTCGACGCCAAGCATCGCATCACCGACGCGATCTTTACCGCCGACGGCTCACGCCTGCTGCTCGCGAAAGCGAAGGGACAGGAGAAAATGAAAAAGGAAGGCACCTGGCCGGACTACGGGCTGGTGGAGGTCCACACCGTCAATACTTCCGCATAAAGTCACAGCTCCACCCGACCGTCGTTCTGACGAGGATGCCTGCTGGGCGTTCCCCACGTCATGATCTCGCCATCGCGCAACTTCAAACGACGAACAACTTCAACGACCCGGCGATTCGGAGGAATCCTCGGCACTTGTGACATGTTCGTTAGGCTGATCAGTTGGCTCCCTTTCTCCTTCATGAATCAGCACGACAAACTCTCCCTTGAGTGAGCGCTTCGCGGTTGCGGCGATCAGCTCGGCGGGGGTGCCCCGCAGGAATTCCTCGAAGCGTTTCGTCAGTTCGCGTGCGAGGACAATCTGCCGCTCCGGAAAGACATCTGCGAGTTCCTGCAGAAGCTTCTGAATTCTGTAGGGGGATTCGTAGAGCACAACCGTACCCGGCATGAAAGCGAGAGCTTGAAGCTTCTTGATTCTTTGCCCTGATTTGTGGGGAAGAAAACCCGCGAAGTGGAATTCATCCGAGGGCAATCCGCTGACTGTGATGGCTGCCACCAATGCACATGGCCCTGGAACGGCCTCGACCCGGCAATTGGCCGCCAAAGCAGCGCGCACCACACGCTCACCGGGATCGCTGATGCCAGGAGAACCGGCGTCTGTCACGAGGGCGACCGTTTCGCCGCGTCGAAGCCGGTCGATGATCTGCTCGCTGCGCTGCGCTTCGTTGAACTTGAAGTAGCTGATCAACGGCTTGGTAATTTCGAAGTGCCGGAGCAAGTGTCCGGTATGGCGTGTGTCTTCCGCCGCAATGACGGTGCATTCCTTGAGGGTTCGCAAGGCGCGCAAGGTGATGTCCTCCAGATTCCCAATGGGAGTGGCGACCAGGTAAAGTGTACCTGGCAACAACGGCGGATGGAATTGCGATGGCGTCGTCATCTGCATGGCGTAGCGTAGCAAGTCCGTTTTCGTATTTCACCGGGAAATGTGAATCAAACCCCGCCGCCGGCAGTGGCTCGTTTTGCCGCAGGAAAAAGTACGGCGGAGCATGTCGCCATCGGCATTCGATAAGAGTTCGAACGGGGAACAAGCAGAAGCCGGAAGAAGTCCCCTCTCTTAAAACCCTGGGTGCCTCGTTGTTTCAAATCCCTTGTTGCCTGTCGCACTTTGGTTGACGTAGGCTCCCGCAACTTTTGAAGGCGATGAAGATCTATATTGACGGCAAATTTTGCGACGAGAAGAACGCCAAGGTGTCGGTGTTCGACCATGGGCTGCTTTATGGAGATGGTGTGTTCGAAGGGATTCGTGCTTACCACGGGCGCGTGTTCAAGCTGAAGGAGCACATTGACCGGCTTTTTTATTCTGCCAAGGCGATCCTTTTGAGCATCCCCATGTCGCACGCCGAGATCATGAAAGCGACTGTTGCCACGTGCCGGCGAAACAAGCTCCGTGATGGTTACATTCGCCTGGTGGTGACGCGCGGTGTCGGCACGCTGGGGTTGAATCCCAATCGCTGCAAGAATCCTTCGATCATTATCATCGCGGACAAGATTCAGCTTTATCCGAAGGAGTATTACGAGCGGGGACTGGATATCGTGACGGTCCCCACGACGCGCAATCTGCACAGCGCGGTCAACCCGGCGATCAAGTCGTTGAATTACCTCAACAACATCCTGGCGAAGATCGAGGCGAACAACGCGGGCGTCGAGGAAGCCATCATGCTCAATTCGGAAGGCTATGTCTCGGAATGCACCGGCGACAATTTGTTCATCGTGAAGGACCGCCAGTTGCTTACGCCGCCGCTCTCCGCCGGGGCGCTCTACGGCATCACCCGGAGTGTTGCGCTTAGTCTCGGGCTAGAGATGGGTTTGGAAACCGCCGAGCCCAACCTGACTCGTTACGACCTTTTCAACGCAGACGAATGTTTCCTGACGGGGACCGGAGCGGAATTGATTCCGGTGGTAAAGATCGATGGACGTGTTATTGGGAGCGGCAAGCCTGGTCCGATTACGCGCGAATTGGTTGAGCGGTACCACGCTTTAACCAAAGTTTCCGGTGAACCGATCTGAATCCCGATCGATTCTGATTTCAGTTGAGCCCTGATTTCCGTGCTCCGGTGCTTTCGGGGCGGGATCGGAATCATGGCTGGAACGTGGGTCTCGAGTTTCAATCTGGACTTGGTTTTGAAGCAGCAGACCTGTCTGGCATTGGAGCTGTCGGTTTGCTATTTTTAGCTCCGTCCATAAAGATGGTCGGGTTCGACTGGAGTTTTGCAATTAAGATTGAATTGCGAGCACTCCTTGAGTGCCTTGACTAATGCCGTGCCGGAGCCGATATACGAAGAGAGAATATGCTTTGCGATATTTGCAAACAGAATCAGGCCAAAGTGCATCTTACACAGATGATCGAAGGGAAGACGAAGAAGGTCGATCTCTGCGAGGAGTGCTCGAAAGCCAAGGGGGTTGACGATCCCACGGGGTTCTCGCTAGCGGATTTGCTGCTTGGGCTTGGTGCCGCGCAGGAAATGGAGCAGGTGGCTGCGGGGGCGGAATTGAAGTGTCCTCATTGTGGTTTCACCCAGGCGGATTTCAAGAAGACCGGCCGGCTCGGATGCGCCGACTGTTACGAAACGTTTGCCGAAGGTCTGGAAGGATTGCTCAAAACAATGCACAAGGGGACCAAACATGTGGGCAAGACGCCTCTTGCCCTAAAGCAAAGCCTGGATTTGAGCGATAAGCTAAAGGTGCTGCAGAAGAGACTGGACAAAGCCATCGCGGAGGAGGATTTCGAGGCGGCGGTCCATTTGCGTGACGACATCAGCTCGGTCAAAAACAAACTCAAAGAGCTGACTGTCGGATGAACATTCACGAATTTCTCAGTTCACCGGGGACGGTTTATGGGCAGGGGCCGCATGATTCCATCGTCATGTCCAGCCGGGTGAGGCTTGCGCGCAATCTCAAAGGTGTTGCCTTTCCAGGGTGGGCAAAGAAACCGGATCGCATCCGTTCCCTCGAAGCGATTCTGCCGGCTGTCCAGTCGATCCGGCAGATGGCCGGGGCTTTTTCAGAATCGATGGAAAATTTCACCGCGGTGGACAAGCAGATATTGGTCGAGCGTCACCTGATCAGCCGGGAGCACGCTGCGAAGAATACCGGAAGCGGTCTGGTGATTAACAAGGGCGAAACTCTGGCTGTAATGATCAACGAGGAGGATCATCTGCGGATGCAGTCATTAAGGCCCGGGTTGCAGTTGAAGGAAGCCTGGCATGCGGTGGACCAGTTGGACAGCGCCCTCGAAAAGAAACTCGATTACGCCTTTTCGCCATCACTCGGGTACCTGACCGCCTGTCCGACGAACCTCGGCACGGGCATCCGCGTCAGTGCAATGCTGCATCTTCCAGCGCTCGTCTTGAGCGAGCAGATCAACCAGATTATCCAGGCGGTCAACAAGCTCGGCCTCGCAGTGCGCGGCCTTTACGGCGAGGGCACCGAGGCGTTGGGAAACGTGTTCCAAGTTTCCAACCAAATGACGCTGGGCGAAAGCGAGCAGGACATCGTTGAACGCCTGAACAAGGTCCTCGGGCAGATCATCGAACACGAAGAGAACGCCCGGGCCAGCTTGTTGAGCAACAAACCGAAGGTGGTTTTCAATCACATCGGACGCGCCTACGGCATTCTAGCAAACGCGCACAGCATTTCCTCCAAGGAGACGATGAATCTTCTGTCGCTACTGCGGCTCGGCCTGGACATCGGATCGTTCCCCGGAGTTGAGCGGCGCCTTGTTGAGGAATTGTTCCTCCTCACCCAGCCGGCTCATCTTCAACAACAGTTTTCCGAAAAGCTCACCGCGGATGAGCGCGATCTTCTGCGGGCGGATATGCTGCGAGACCGTCTGCGCAATGTCAGCCGCCCTGTGGCGCTGCCTCCCGAATCAAAAGGGCCGAAGCTGGACAAACCCGAGTAACGACTGCATCTTCCGACACGATATGAGCGATGAAGCGATGAACAATTTTACGCCGCGAGCACAACAAGTCCTCGCTCTGGCGCGAAAAGAGGCTGATCGGTTCAATCACAATTTCGTCGGCACCGAGCACCTTCTCCTTGGTTTGATCAAGCTCGGGCAGGGCGTGGCGGTGAATGTCCTCCAGAAGATCGGGCTTGATCTCGAGACCGTGCGGATGGAAGTCGAGAAACTGGTGGGCACAGGACCCGATCAAAAGATGATTGGCAGCATCCCCTACACACCACGCGTGAAGAAGGTTCTCTCGCTCGCGGCCAAAGAGGCCAAGGGACTCAATCATACCTACGTCGGCACGGAGCACATTCTTCTCGGGCTCCTGCGCGAAGGCGACGGTGTGGCGGCGAGGGTGTTAAAGAACATGGACGTGGACATCGAGCAGACCCGGCAGGAGATCCTCAAGGAACTCGATCCGAATTTCAATTCCTCTGAGGAGACGCCGACGAACGAAGGCGGGGAGAAGCCTGCCGCATCCGAGAAGAAGGGCGAGGTCAAGACACCTGCTTTGAAAGCCTTTGGGCGAGATCTCACCGAGATCGCGCGGAAGGGCGAGATGGACCCGGTGATCGGCCGGAAGAGTGAGATCGAGCGCGTGATCCAAATCCTTTGCCGACGCACCAAGAACAATCCAGTGCTGCTCGGCGAAGCGGGCGTTGGAAAAACGGCCATCGTTGAAGGTTTGGCGCAGGAGATCGCGAGCGGAAACGTGCCTGAACTGCTCCGCGAAAAACGCGTCATTACCCTCGATCTTGCCCTCATGGTTGCCGGCACGAAGTATCGCGGTCAGTTCGAGGAGCGGATCAAGGCGGTCATGGATGAGATTCGCCGCGCCAAGAACATCCTCCTGTTCATTGACGAACTTCACACCATCGTGGGTGCCGGCTCCGCCGAAGGGACAATGGACGCGTCAAACATCATCAAGCCGGCTCTGAGCCGGGGAGAGATGCAATGCATCGGCGCGACCACCTTGAACGAGTATCGCAAATACATCGAGAAAGACGCGGCCCTCGAACGCCGATTCCAGAGCGTCAAGGTTGAGGCGCCGTCCGTAGAGGAAGCCATATTGATTCTCAAGGGACTTGCCCCAAAGTACGAAGCCCACCACAAGGTAGATTACACTCAGATTGCGCTCGAATCGTCGGTCAAACTCTCGGATCGTTACCTGACCGGCCGTTTCCTGCCGGACAAGGCCATCGATGTCATGGATGAGGCCGGCTCGCGGGCACGTATTGCGGCGATGACCCGTCCGCCCGACCTGAAGGATCTTGAAACCGAGATCGAGCAGATCAAGACCCGCAAAGAACGCGCGATCAAGGAGCAGGATTTCGAAGGCGCCGCCGCCATGCGCGACAAGGAAAGACAGGCAAAGGAAAAGCTGGAGGCCGTGCTGACCGCTTGGAAAACGTCCCGCGACGAGAAGCGAGTGACAGTCGATGAGGAAGACATTCTTCAAGTTGTCGGCAAGTGGACTGGAATACCCCTCAAGCGCCTCGAACAAGGCGAGGCTCAGAAGCTCCTGACGATGGAAAAGGAACTTGAACAAACCGTCGTTGGGCAACGGGAGGCGGTGTCAGCGTTGTGCAATGCGTTGCGCCGTTCCAGGGCGGACCTCAAGGATCCCCGGCGACCAATCGGGACATTTGCGCTGCTCGGTCCCACCGGCGTGGGCAAGACGCTTCTTGCCAAAACGCTCGCGGAGCAAATGTTTGGTGATTCGAAATCACTCATTCAGCTCGACATGAGCGAGTACATGGAGAAGTTCACGGTGTCGCGTCTGGTCGGTTCTCCTCCTGGATATGTGGGTTACGAGGAAGGTGGACAGTTGACGGAAAAGGTGCGCCAACGTCCTTACTGTGTGGTTCTTTTCGACGAGATTGAGAAGGCACATCCCGACGTCATGAACATGCTCCTTCAGATTCTTGAGGAAGGAAGGCTGACCGACAACGTTGGACGCGTTGTCGATTTTCGAAACACGGTCATTCTCCTTACTTCGAATATCGGTGCGGAGACCGTCAAAAAGGCGGCCATTGGCTTCGGACCCGCCGGCGGCGAAAATGATTACGAAAAGATTCGCGAGAAGATTCTGGATGAGTCCAAGAAGGCTTTCCGCCCCGAGTTTCTCAACCGCCTCGATGACGTGATCGTTTTCCGCCCGCTCAACAAGATGGATCTGGTCCTGATTCTCGACCTGGAAATAGAGAAGGTTACGCAACGACTGAAGGGAAAAAATCTTCGGCTGGAACTCGACGAGAAGGCGAAGGATCTCCTGTTGGAAAAAGGTTATGACCCCACCTATGGAGCCCGCCCCATGCGACGCGCGGTCGAACGTCAGCTTGAAGACCCGCTCGCCGAGGAAATTCTCAAAGGCAGCTTGCACGACGCGAGTCCTGTGCTTGTCACCGTTGAAGACGGGAAAATTGTATTTAAGCAGACTGCGGCTGCCGAGGGTGCGATGCATTCGGGGTAAGGTATTCTAAAAAAACCGTGTTCGCGGCGGAGATTGCGCGATGAATCCGGCCAAAACACAAACTTTCAAGGCAAGCCAGTGGCTTGAGGAATCCCAGTTGTGCGTGTGCTGTGTCTCACCCAACGAGACATCCGCTCACTTCTGCTCCAAGTGTGGAGCTCCTCTGAGTTCTTATGCGGCCACCGGACCTTTTGAATGTCTCTTCGCAGAAGGTTACGTTTACCGCCAAGCAGCGCAACGGCCTCGGAGTTTGATTGTCGTTGTGGGAGTGTGGTTGATTTTTGGCCCACTCGCTCTGGCGGGACTCATTTCCGTATTCGCGGGTAACCGGGTTGATGCCATCTCGGGAGCCGGGGTCGGATTGCTCATCCTGCCAATCTCCGTCGCGATGATTTGGAAAACCACACGAAATTATCTCGCCAGAAAACCGACAAACCCCAAGAGCGACATCTAACTGCTCGGGGCTTCGGGTCAAACCATGACCGGCTGACTTTCCTTGAACACGGTCCGCTCTCCGAACACGAACATGCCCGAGAAATCGAAGCTCATTCTCGGCTAACGGTTATCTCCATCGAGCATCCGACCCAGTCCTCCGAGGATCGAGCCTTCCTCACGCCCACCGCCACCTCTTTGCGGAGCCGCGGCAAAGATCCGGCCGGCAAGCCGGCTGAAGGGCAGGGATTGGAGCCAGATTCGACCTGGTCCCCGCAGTGTGGCGAAAAAGAGTCCTTCACCGCCGAAGATCGCCGTCTTGATCTTCTTCACATATTGAATGTCGTAATCCACCGACGGCTGGAAAGCGACGATGCAGCCCGTATCGACCTTCAGAATTTCACCGGGGCCGAGATCTCGTTGCATAATGGTGCCACCGGCATGCACGAAAGCCAGGCCGTCACCCTGAAGCTTCTCAAGGATGAAGCCTTCACCGCCGAAAAGCCCGGCACCGAAGCGGCGTGTGAATGCGATGCCGACGCTGACGCCTTTGGCGGCACACAGGAATGCATCCTTCTGCGCGAGCAACTCGCCACCAATCTCGCTCAGATTAACGGGAATGATTTTCCCGGGATACGGCGCTCCAAATGCGGCGCGCTTCTTTCCGGCCGCTTGATTCTGAAAAACTGTCATGAAGAGTGATTCGCCCACGAGCAGGCGTTTGCCAGCGCCCATCAGTGCGCCGAGGAAACCGCTCTGTTGCTGCGACCCATCGCCGAAGATCGTCTCCATCTCAATGCCGTCATCCATGTACATCATGCCGCCCGCCTCGGCCACGACGGCTTCCATGGGATCGAGTTCAATCTCCACAAACTGCATGTCATCTCCAAAAATCTTGTAATCAATTTCGTGCATCCGGTTCATAGTTGAATTCTTTCTCAGTGCGGCGTGTCACCGTGAGTTGTTTTCACAGAGCCAAGCAAAGCGCAAATCTCCCGGCAATCAAATCCGACTGCCGCCATTGTCCTATTGCATTTTCGGAGCGCGGGCTTCAGACCGCTTCATGCCGCCCATTACAACCGACGTTGAAGCGGCGTGAACGCCGCGCACCTCTCACCTGCGAATTAGCACTGCAGCGACACTTCCTTGGAGGTCTCAACCACGGATTTCACGGATGCTCACGGATGGGCCGGAATCCACCATCTTCTTATCCGTGCAATCCGTGCAATCCGTGGTCGATTCCCCGAACTGTTGCTGTAGTGTTAGAACGTTTCAAACCAACCGTCACGATGACACGTTGTCGGGCGGAATTGTTGCAACGAAACTCCACCTGCCGCTATGTCACGGTCAAACCACCGTTCACATAAAGACTCTGTCCTGTAATGAAAGAAGACTCATTGCTCGCGAGAAAGACAACGGCTCCCGAGAGGTCTTCAGGTACGCCCCAGCGATTGGCCGGGATGAGCGCGCGGTAGCCGTCCTTCTCGGACTGCGGATCATTCTCGTGACGCTCGACGGGAATCCAGCCGGGGCAGATCATGTTGACCGTGACGCCAAAGGGCGCGACTTCCGTGGCGAGGCTGCGATGAAATCCATTCTGGCCGCTTTTCGCCGCGACATACGCGGTGAAGTTCGGTACTCCTCGAGAGACAACCTCAGAGCCGATGTTGATGATGCGTCCCCAGCGCTGCTGTTTCATGTGAGGAAGGCAGGCACGCGAAAGCAGGAACGGACTCTTGATGAAGAAGTCCACCATCGATTGGAAGAAGGCCCAGTCGTAATCCTCGATCGGTTTGTGCGGTTGATCGCACGTGGCGTTGATGACAAGAATGTCCACGGGACCGAGCGATGCCTTGATCTCCGCCATCATCTTCGAGACGGAATCCGGGTTGGTCACATCGGCACGGGCCAGCATTCCTTGCAAGCCCTGTGCATTGAAGTCGGCGAAAGTGGCTTCCGCCTTGGCTGCGTCGTTGCAGTAATTGAGCGCGACGTTGGCACCCGCTCTGCCTAGCGCGATGGCCATGGAGCGCCCAAGACCTCTGCTGCTGCCAGTCACGAGAGCGACGTGGCCCGCAAGGGAAAATGGAGGATTCGTTCCGCGTTGTTGAGTGGCAATGTTCGTCGAGTTCATGTTCTGGACAGCGTCAATGAGCTGGCGGGTTGTATGTGCGTCGAGAGAGCGGGGTTAACTCTGCGGCTGGGCACTTTGGCTGCGCTACTCAGAGTTTTTGGAGGCCGATGGAGAAGACAGACAGGAGCGCGGATTTCATTCCACAGCATCCAACCTTTGTCACCGACCTTGCGGAATGAATTCCGCGCTCCCAAAAACCTGAGACGCGCCCGCAGTTCGGCTTTCTCTTTGATCAGCTCCATGCCTCCTTCAAGAAGCGTATGAAGTTGCCGTGCATGATCCGCTCTACGTCATCCGGCTTGTAGCCGCGCCCCGCCAGCAGGCCCGGGAGCATTTGCAGATCGGCGATGGTATCGAGATCTCCGGGACTTTGCTCACGCCCGTAACCGCCATCAAGATCAGTTCCGATGCCGATATGGAAGGAGTTACCCGCGAGTTGGCAGACGTGGTCGATGTGATCGACGATTTTCTCCAGCTTGAGACCGGTTGATTCAGGAGTGGTCTGACCTCGAATCCAACCGGGAATGATCATCCACGCGTCGAGTGCAGCACCGATGACAGCGCCGCGCTGCACGAGCACCTTGATCTGTTCGTCGCTGAACTGGCGGTTGTGAGGCACCAGGGCACGGCAATTGTTGTGGCTCGCCCATACCGGGCCGCGGAAGTGGTCGAGTGCTTCCCAGAAGCTGTCATCACACAGATGTGTGGCATCGAGGATCATTCCGAGGCGGTCCATCTCCGCGAGCAACTCGCGTCCACTGGCGGGAAGTCCGCCAGTAGCGTCGGTGCCGTTGGCATAACGGCCGGGTCCATAATGCGCCGGGCCGAGCGCGCGGAGGCCCTGGGCGTAGGATCGTTCAAGGTGTGCAAGCGTTACGATCGAGTCTGCACCTTCGAGACTGAGGATGTAGCCGATGGGAGCATTGGGCGATGGATTCTGCCAAAGGTGAAGATGCTTCTTCAACTCGAGTGCGGTCGTGATTTGAATCATTTCACCACGCTCTTCCATCGCGCGATACCACGCGAGCTGGCCCTGCGATTGCGCCCATGCCTGCTCGGGCGAATACCAGCCAGGCAGAGGATTGTCTGGAGCGACGTATCGGGCGATTTGCGTGGCAACGCACAATCCGATGTTACCCCGACGCATCTCAGGGAGGCAAACGGTTCCACGACCGCGATCCTTCTTGTCGCAAAGATCCTTCTCGCGCCCGCGAATTTCCGAGATGGGCCGGGTAAGGTCGCGGTTCCATTCGATGGCGTTCATCGAAAGGTCAAGGTGGGCATCAAGGACGAACATGAGATGAAATTGGTTCAATTCAAAAAGCGGATCTTCTGGGAGCGGTTCATTGGCATGTTGCTCTCGGTCACTTGGCCTTCACCTCGTAGCACAGGAGAATGTCTTGATCGCGAATGTAAAGCTTGCCGTCCGAGACAACCGGGTGCGCCCAACTATTTTTGTCGCTACGATCCGGCTGGTCGAAGCGCCCGTGCTCCTTCCAACCGGTGGGAGAGGCTTCAATGATCGCAACCGTGCCCTTGCCATCTTGTTGCCGGCAGTAAAGCCGGCCACCGGCGAAGACGACTGATCCTTTGCCGAGTTTGTCCTTCTCCTGCCAGACAGCCTTGCCTGTCTTGAAATCCTGGCACGTCCAGCCTTTGCCGTCGGAGTACCCGTAAACGTGATCGCCAATCAGGATCACGCCGCCGTGATGATTGACCATGACCTTGTTCCCGTAGGTCGAGACTTCCTCCACCTTGAAGCCGCTGGTGTCTTTGGTGATCTTGAAAAGGTTGCAACCGATTCCGTAGCCGGAAGTGACGTACACGTGATTGTCATTGTAGATCGGTGTTGGGACGACGGCGGTGGAACCCTTGCGCGGAGCTTTCCAGAGAACCTTGCCATCTTTCGTGGCGATGCCGGCGAGGTTCCGCTCCGTGAGTTGAATGTACTGCCGGACACCATCTATCTCGGCCACGATTGCCGAAGAATAATGAGGCGGATCGGAGAAATCCTTCGAGCGCCAGACTTCCTTGCCAGTCTTCTTATCGAGAGCAACCAGCGTTCCTTGGGGTCCGCCGGGAGTGCAAATCACGTTGTCGCCATCCACCAACACCGACTCGCTGAAGCCCCAGTTGGGCATTCTGCCGCCGAAGTCTTTCACATAATCACGCCGCCAGACTTCGTTGCCATCCTTGGCGTCAAGGCAGACCAGGTCGCCATACTGCCCGAGGGCATAGACATACCCCCCATCCAGCGTTGGTGTACTGCGCGGTCCCTCGAAGTCGCCCGGGTTCCCACTTTTGCCTAGTTTGGCCGACCAGAGTTCGTGGCCATCATTGCGGGCGAGTGCGAATACCACCGCCGATTCCCCTTTCTCGCCTCCGGTGAAAACCTTGTCACCGGAAACGGTCACGCTGGAATAGGCAGAGCCCAGCCCGGCTATTTTCCAAGCCAGTCCTGGTCCGCCCGGCGGCCAGTCCTTCTTTAATCCAGTCTCGGTCGAGATTCCGTCCCGGCGTGGGCCTCGCCATTGCGGCCAATCGCCCGCGGCCGCGATGGTTGTGGCGAAGGCAAGCACCATAGAGAGGCAGGCTCCGCATACGGAATAAATGCGCATATTTGAAGGCTTTTGTTGCGAGAATGATTGAGAATGATTTCTTGTTCGGAGTTGCTTAACCGATGGACGAACCGGCTTCAACTTGAATTCGCCCTGAGTTTACCAGCCATCGGCTGTCGTCATCATGCCTGGTGTCATCGAGTCTTTTCCTTTGCGTTGCCCCCGCCGGATCAAGGTAGAGTCGCTCCATGTCGAAACGCAGTGACAGTAAACAGCCGCAACCTCTACGAGTCGGACTGATCTCGCTTGGCTGCGCCAAGAACCTGGTGGACGCAGAGATCATGCTTGGCTCTCTCATGAAGAGCGGTGTCGAGATCACAAATGACGCAGCTCAGGCCGACGTGGTGATCGTCAACACATGCTCATTTATCGACGCAGCCCAGGAGGAAAGCGTCGATGCCATCCTCGAATCAGCGGAATTACGCGAGGCGAAGAACCGCGGCCAGGGCTTGATCGTCTCCGGCTGCATGCCTCAACGCTTCCGGGAGGAACTGCCTAAACTGCTTCCGGAAGTGGACGCATTCATGGGCATTGATCAGGTGGCGCAGGTCTCGGAGATCGTGAAGCAAGCGATGCAACATCGCGCTGAACGAATTTCCTCTGCGGAGAAGCAGCCGGCCCGAACCAGGACTGCGGCGAAATCCAAGGGGCAGATTGCGGCGCGCTTGACCAAACTCGATCGGACTCGAACTGCGGATGACCACGATCATGAGGAATCACTGCGCGGCACCGAGATGTTTGGCAAAACAAAGACCGTCGTCACACCAGGTTCCGCTCCCGCTTCCGGGGATGCGCCGTTGGTCAGCATCAGTTTTCGTCCCAAGTACATCCCGGATTACGCCACACCACGTTTCCGGCTCACGCCACGGCACTTCGCTTACGTTAAAATCGCAGAAGGATGCAACCATCCTTGCAGCTTCTGCACAATCCCCCGGATGCGTGGATCACATCGGAGCCGTTCGCAGGAGGATGTCATTCGCGAAGCGCGGCAGTTGATCCGGGAAGGCGTCAAGGAGCTGAACCTCATCTCTCAAGACTCGACTTACTACGGTCTCGATTTGCGTCAGGATCGGGCTGGTTCAATTGCGGCACCACAGAAATTCGCGGCAGCAGCCCGCGCTCTTCCGGCGGACGCCACCACTTTATGCACGCTGCTGCGCGAATTGAACGCGCTCAAGGGCGACTTCTGGATCCGTCTGCTTTACACTCACCCCGCCCACTGGACGGATGAACTCATCGAGACCATCGCCGGGTGCCGTAAAGTTGCCCGCTACGTGGACATGCCGCTGCAGCACATACATGGTGCCATGCTTGAACGCATGAGGCGGGAAACTTCGAGTGAATACATCATCGACCTCATTCAACGTATCCGCGCCGGCATCCCCGGCATCACGCTGCGAACGACATTCATCGTCGGTTTTCCGGGCGAAACGGAGGATTATTTTCAAACGCTGCTCCGGTTTATTCGCGACACGAAGTTCGAGCGCATGGGTGTATTCGCCTATTCAAAGGAGGAAACGACTCGTGCCGGAGTGATGACAAGCCAGGTGGCCGGCGCACAGAAGCGTAAACGCCGCGAGCGAGCGATGGCGGAACAATTGAAGGTGGCTCGTGAGGTTTCGGAGAGCTTCATCGGTCAGACGATCAAAGTGCTCGTCGAGAAGGAAGCCAGCACGAGTGAACTGCAGAATGCGAACGTAAGTTCGTGGGAGCACGGCTTGATCCGGGGCCGCGATGAGCATACAGACTTGTTGCGGGGCAGGTATCTCGTCGCTCGCGGTGAAGCGGACGCGCCGGACATCGATGGCCGGGTTTATATTCAAGGCAAACTTCCCACCGGTGAATTTGCACGGGTGAAAATCATCGGGCATACCGACTACGATCTTATTGCGGAGCCGGCTTGAATTCAGCATGGTTCCACGCGAATTCGTCACAATGGATGAACTGAGGAAAAATATCACCGTTCGTCACGTCACGCCTGCCGATTTTGCGGCTGTGGCTCAAGTATTTTCCGGGGAAAAGGTGCTGCGCGGAACGTTCCAGCTTCCCTTTCCATCGCCGGAGCTTTGGCGACAACGCTTGAGCGAGCCGGAGCCAGGATTGATTCAGTTGGTGGCGTGCCGCGAAGCCGAGGTTGTCGGGATTCTGGGCCTCCACACGAATCCGAATCTGCCGCGCCGTCGCCACGCCGCGCGTATAGGCATGGCTGTGCGTGACGATTGTCAAGGCCGCGGCATCGGTTCGGCGCTGCTCGCGGCTGCGGTCGATCTTGCGGACAACTGGCTCAACATCGTCCGACTCGAACTGGACGTGTACATCGACAACGAACCCGCCGTGCGCCTTTACCAGAAGTTCGGCTTCGAGATTGAAGGCACACTGCGACAGTTCGCCTTTCTCGGCGGCGTTTTCGTAGATGCCTATCAGATGAGCCGGCTGCGTCCCGCCGCCGCGGCCAGTCGCACATGAACCTGCCGAACAAACTCACGATCTCCCGATTCGTCCTGACGGCTGCGTTCCTGGTCGTCTTCTTCGCGCGATTCTCCTACAGCGACACCGTGGCGCTGGTGCTGTTCGGCATGGCGGGCCTGACCGATTACTTCGATGGAAAAATTGCACGGCGGGACAATCTCATTACAAACTTCGGCATTCTAATGGATCCGCTGGCGGACAAGATCCTCATTTGTTCCGTATTCATCGCCTTCGTCGAGCGTGGCCTGATGCCCGCGTGGATGGTCGTCATCGTGGTTGCGAGAGAATTGGCGATCACCGGCCTGCGGCTGCTGGCAGCCTCGCGCAATCTCGTTCTGGCCGCTGAACGTTACGGCCAGAACAAAACAATTTCCCAGATCACCGCGATCCTCTCGGTGCTGGTGCTGGAGAGCCATGAACAATGGGGTTTCATTGGAAATGTTTTCTCCCTGCCAATCTTTGGGAGGCCCTGGGTCGAGCCTTTCGCACAGATTTCGATCTGGGTGGCGGTCGCCCTGACGTTCGTTTCAGGGTGGCTTTATCTTTGGAAGAACCGGGAGCTTTATTTGAGGGACATGTAGGAAGGAGTTGTGCGATTTCAAAGCCTGCCAATCATGCTGATCACACGGATGTCTGAGGGAAAGTTGGAAGGACTTGGACCGGCTCGAGTGTCTGAATTGAATGCTCAAGACTCCCCCCAGCTCGAAGGAGGCGAAATTCCTTCCTTCGCGACTTTCCGAACGATTCGCTCGCTCCACAACCACATTGCTGCTGCCATGAACTCGTATGGTTTCGGAAAGGAACTTTGAACCATATTTGCGTCTTCGTCGCCCAGGGATTTGGCGTCGGCAAGATTTCACTCGCTCCAGGAACTTTCGGCTCGGCGGTCGGGATCGCTTGGTTTTTTCTACTTCTTTTGCCTCGAAGCCTCCCGGCCTTCATCGCTGGCACGATCGCTGGTCTTGCGGCTTCAATCTGGTGCTGTGGCGTAGCCGAGCGGGCGCTTGGGCAGAGAGATCCAGGTTCTGTCGTGCTCGATGAAATCACTGCCATGCCGGTTTGCTTCACCGGATGGTTGATGTGGTATTGGTCGGTGTATCACACCCTGCCCGATCTTGCCTATTTCATTCGTCCAGCCGCGCTGCCGATGCTTCTCATTACTTTCGCGGCTTTTCGGATCTTCGATATTTGGAAACCCTGGCCGATACGACAAAGCCAGAATTTATCCGGCGGTCTAGGAATCACCTTGGATGATGTTCTCGCGGGAACTTACGCTGCCTTGGTTGCGGGAGCTTCCGCCTGCATCATCGGGCCGAGACCAATGTGAGGCTGGGACGTGGCGATCCAGAAAGGGATGGAAGAAAACGAATGAACCAAGTGAACGCCTGCGTGTGCTGACGTTCTAAGACAGCCAGGCGTGTTAACCGCACCGTGACTCGTTCCGCTCGATTGTGGGAACCGCTTTCATTTCCGACAGCACTTCGTTCCCTTTGTTGCTGTATTCATTAGCGGGCGCTGCACGACTACAGGAGGATCATTTACAGAGGCTTCAATATGACAAACCAGGCGGTGTCGTTCTTGTCACCGCCGGCGATGGTGATGAGCCTGCCTGCGCTGATGGTCTGTTTGACCTTGTTCACACACTTTCCTTCGCCAATCAGCCTGATCTCGACATTGGAACCGCCGAGGCTCTGCACCTCAACATCGCACTTATCACTCATCTTGAGCCGCTGAGTGGCACCGCCGGCCACATCCATCTTCTTACGTGTCACTTCGAAGTAGTTTTTCCACTTGAAGATACCCTTGAGGCCTTCAGTAATCTTGACTTCAACTTCTTTGAGTTCCTTCCCAGATGGCTTCTCGTCATTTGTTCCCCATATCAGTTGCACTTCAAATTTCCAATCGGCCTTCCCTTCAGCTGCCTCAACGCGCTGGGCAATCCCGCCTAAGCCCGTGGCCATCACCCACAACAAAAGCAAACCGCGCAGCCAGTTGAGGGATCCACTCAACAACACAATTTCCTTACACATCGAAGGATTCGCAAGAGCCTGCATAAAATCCTAGTTGAAATCCGCGTTCTGCACCCAGACCACGGTCATGTTTGCGGAGTCCGAGTGGAAAGTGATCGTGCTCATTTCGTCCAAGGCGGATTCGATCTCGTGGACCTGTGGTCCAACAATTCCCTGTCGGTTCACGCTGATCAACAGGGCAATTCCCACCGCAACCCCGCATGTAGCAACCATCCGTGTCCAAATTGCCGACCAGAACGGTGCTTTCGAGGACTCCCGGACAGGACGAGCGCTGCTGCTGTTGATGTCTCGTTTGATCTTGGACCAGTAAAATTCTCCGGACTCCGGAAGCTTGTATTCGGGCTCATTCGCGACGGTCAGATCACGGATCGCAATCAGTTCGTCATGCAAAGCCCGCGCCTCGGCATCACTCTCAACCAGGCAAGCCACTTCACGAGCTTCAGATGCGTTCAGCTCGTTGTCCACGCAAGCCTGTATTTTTAACGCCAGATCGTTCTTCATTTTGATTCTTCCCGTTTCCAGCCAGCCATCAAGACCGCCATCTTTCGCCGTGCATAAAACAGCCGCGACATCACCGTTCCAATCGAACACTCCATTCGCTTTGCGATCTCCTTATATTCCAGCTCTTGAAACTCGTGTAATATCAGCACCGTGCGGTGCTCATAAGAGAGCTGGCCCAGCGCGCGATCAATCCGTTCCCTCAATTCACTTCGTTCCAGCCGCTCGGTGGGATTCGGCGTGATGACCGGCATCTGCCGCTCCACGCCACCCAGGTCTTCCTCGAGCTGCTCGATCGATTCCGCCCTCAGGCGCTTCTGCTTCCGGAGCTGATCCAGGCACAGATTGATCACGATCCGCGTCATCCAGGTGAGAAAGCTTGAATCACCATGGAACTGCGCCAGTCGCTGCCACGCTTTCACCCATGCTTCTTGAGAAAGATCTAACGCGGTATCTTCGTTCCGCATCATGCTGAAGGCGCGTGCATAAACTTTATCCCGGTGCCGGGACACTAATTCCTCGAACGCCACCATGTCACCCTTCTGTGAGGCGCGCACGAGCGCGTCATCAGGTTTGGCACTATAATCGCCTTGCGTCATTTATGGACGGGTTCTCAGGTAATCTATTCAGGCGAACTCAAAGTCGGCCCTTTGTGCTTGGAAGCAGACCGGCAATTCGAGGATCACACTGGCACGCGGCGTCCACCGCGCGAGCGAACGCTTTGAACAACGCCTCCACGATGTGATGCGGCTCGTCCCCGTAAAGTAGTTCAAGGTGCAGATTGCAGCGGGCTTCATTGGCAAATCCCTGAAAGAACTCCCGCGCCAATCCGAAACGAAAGCTCGATGACATATCCTGATGCCGGTCAGCACCAGAAATCTTTTTTTGACTCTTGTCGTTGAGTCCCCGCCAAACCAGGTAGGGCCGTCCGCTGAAATCCACCACGCAACGCGCCAAACATTCGTCCATCGGCACGTAAGCTTCACCACTCAATGGATTTTGTGGATCGAAGCCCGCTCCGTAACGACGAATGCCCTTCTTGTCCCCCAGCGCCTTGAGAAACACCTGGCCCAGCGCTATTCCGCAATCCTCGACGGTGTGATGTGCGTCAACCTCAATATCACCGTCGCATTTCAGCACAAGATCCGTGGTCGAGTGCTTCGCGAAAAGCGTCAGCATGTGGTCGAAGAAAGGCACTTTCGTGCTGATTGCAGACTTGCCAGTGCCGTCAATGTTCAAGCGCGCTTCAATCCGCGTCTCTTTTGTGACTCGTTTGAGTTGAGCGTGCCTTCTTTTCATTGGCACCTGATTACAGCAGCTTCACGAGCAACACAAACTCAATTCCACGAACACACAACTGCTCGATATTTGGGTGCCTGATCTCACTGGATGATTCAGTAGCGAGGCGACGACGGATCCACATCGATGCTCCAGCGGTCGATGCCGCCGGCGAGGTTCTGAAGGTTTGTGAACCCACACTGCCGCAGTTGCGCGATGGCATTCAGACTTCGGATGCCATGGTGGCAATACACAACCACCACCTCGTCCTTCCACTTTTCGATTTCGTCCACTCGCGACGAAAGCTCGCCGAGCGGAATCAAAGTGGAGTTCGGCAGGGAAACAAAATGATGCTCTTCGATTTCTCGCACATCGAGAAGCCGGGGAACCTCTCCGTCTCGAATCTTTGAGGCCAAGTCTCTCGGTGAAATCTGAATGCTCATAAACCTGACGCTGGCGCCATGTGCTGCCCCGGCATTCGTTGCATGGGAAACTCGAGAACACACGACCTACTTGCTCAAGCCGGCAAGGTATCTCTCCGCATCGATTGCTGCCGCGCAGCCCAGCCCAGCCGCCGTGATCGCCTGGCGGTACACGTGATCACTGCAATCCCCGGCCACGAACACTCCCGGCACGTTGGTTTCAGTTCCGCGCTTTGGCCGGATGTAGCCGTTCTCGTCCGTATCGATGAGCCCCTTGAAAATCTGTGTGTTCGGCACGTGCCCGATCGCGACGAAGACACCCGCGCAATCAAGCACCGACTCCGTGCCTGTCTTGATGTTCTTCACACGGACTCCGGTCACCTTATCCTGCTTCACATCGAGAACATCCGTCACCTCTGAATCCCAGATCGGCTTGATCTTCGGATTTGTCAGTGTGCGTTCAGCCATGATCTTTGAAGCACGCAAACTGTCGCGGCGATGGATGAGATAGACAATCGACCCGAAACGCGAGAGATAGGTTGCCTCTTCACAAGCTGAGTCACCACCGCCTACCACGACCAATGGTTGGTTCCGGAACATTGGGAGCGCTCCGTCACAAGTCGCGCAGTAAGTCACCCCTTTCTTCTCCAGCAACTGCTCGTTTTCCAAGCCGAGGTGCCGGTGACCTGCGCCGCTGGCGATGATCAATGTTTGAGTTTCCAATAGTTCGCCATCGACCGCCAGTGAAATTTCCTTCTTGGAGAAATCGGCAGCATCAAGCGTTGCAAATTTCACTCGCGCTCCGAACCGTTCCGCCTGTTTTTGCATGCGCGTCATAAGCTCGTAACCGTCGATGCCTTCGGGAAATCCCGGGTAGTTCTCGACGATGCTTGTAGTGGTGAGTAGTCCACCCGGCATGACGCCCGTAAGGACGAGCGGATTGAGGTTGGCGCGAGCAGTGTAAATGGCGGCCGTAAGCCCGGCGCACCCGGTTCCAACAATGACAACTTTTTCCATAAACGAAAGTGGCGGAACCGTAGTGTTGCATCCTTCTGTTGGCAAGTTCCACGACAGTTTCACGGCGGGTTTATCGAACAGCATCCAAATTCCGTGAATTTATTTCTGACCTTGCGAGTCGTTCCTGCCTCAGTCAGGCCCTGATCGGCTCTTGGTCTCCTAATTTTGCCCTGGAGCCAAATGTTGCCGGATGATGGCAATGAAGATGAAAAAATGGTTCGTATTACTCGTTTTGCTGGCAGGCGGCACGCTGGCTTTCAATCGCTTTCTTGACTGGAAGCCGAAGAAGACTGAACCCACGCAAGGAAGGACGACCACGGCGGCGGTTGAGCAGCGGAGCATCCATTTCGCGGTCACGGCGGCAGGCGATATTGGCCCTGCCGAGCAGGTGTCCGTCCGCCCCGAAGTCAATGGCATGATCGCCACTCTGCCGGTGGACTTGGGTGACATCGTCAAGAAAGACCAGATACTCCTGACAATGGACGACCGCGACCTTCAGACGGAGAGATCCACTCGGAAGGCCGAGATTGACGGCGCTCGCATCAACCTCGAAAAGGCCTCCCGCGATTTCAAGCGCTCAGGGGAACTCTTCGAGGCCAAGCTGATTTCGCAGGAGCTTTCAGACGACACCAAGACCGCGTTTGATCTCGCGAAAAACAGCCTTGCTCGCGCGGAACAAGGTCTGGCGCTGGTCGATTATCGCCTCTCGAAGACAAAAATCCTGGCTCCTTTCGATTGCACCGTCCTCACGCGGCCTGTCTCCGTGGGCCAGGCGGTGTCCGGCTCGGGCGGATTCAACAGCGGCACCGAAGTTCTCACCATTGCGGACCTCACTCACATGATCGTCAATGCACACGTCAACCAGGCCGACGTAACGCGGCTCTCCACCGGTCAGGAAGTCACGGTCGATGTGGAATCGGTTCCCGGCCTGTCCATGAAGGGCACAGTCGAACGCATCGCGCCGCAGTCCGCCGTGAAGAACGGCGTCAAGGGCTACTCCGCCCGCGTGCAGCTCAAGAACATTGATCCCCGGGTCAGGCCCGGCATGACGGCAAACATTTCCGTGCCCGTTGCTTCGGCAGAGAATGCCGTCGCCATTCCGCTTGCCGCTGTTTTCACGGAGAAAGGCGAACGCTACGTCCTGGTGAAAAAATCTCCCGAGTCCGAGGAATTCGAGCGCCGTGAAGTTCAGATCGGAATCGCCGATTACGAGCACGCTGAAGTGCTCAAGGGTTTGACTCCCGGCGAAATCGTTTCGCTCGTTGATACCCTGTCGAAAACCGAAAAAAGGCCCGGTGGCGAAGCGGCGGCGGCGACGAACTCGATGCGGACGGTCGTTGGTGGCGCTGCATCCGCGAAGGCAGGAACCGACAAAGTCCGCTAGCAAGTTTCACCAGAACACAATACTACCGTGGCGCTCGTCGAACTACGCAATGTCAGCAAGATTTATCACCTCGGTGGTGAAGAGATCCGGGCGTTGGATGATCTGTCGCTCGACATCGAGAGCGGAGAGTTCATCTCGATCATCGGGCCATCCGGCAGCGGTAAATCCACGCTCATGCACATCCTGGGCTGCCTGGATTCGCCCACAAAGGGAACCATCCAGCTTGATGGCACCATGATTCACAATGCCAGCTCCAGGGAGCTGGCCCGGATTCGTAATCAGAAAATCGGCTTCGTATTCCAGTTCTTCAATCTGCTCCCGCGTTTGAACGTCATGCAAAACGTCGAGTTGCCGATGGTCTATGCTGGCGCGGGTAGCCGTGAACGACATGAACGGGTGATGGCAGCCTTGAAGCTCGTCGGTCTTGAGAACCGCAGCAAACACCGGCCCATGCAACTTTCCGGCGGCCAGCAACAACGCGTGGCCATTGCCCGCGCGCTGGTCAATAATCCTCGAATCGTTTTCGCGGACGAACCCACTGGAAATCTCGACTCGAACACCGGCGAAGCGATTCTCGACCTGTTCCGGAGTTTGAGCACGCAGGGCCGGACCATCGCCCTGGTAACGCACGATCCGGAGATCGCCGCCGTGACCCCGCGCCGCATCGAGATCCGCGACGGCAAGATCGCCATCAAAGTGGATCCAAAACTCGCCGGCCTGGATCGTGTCTCTGCTCGCGCGGTCCCTGCGGTGGCGTCGCCGTACTGATTTCTATCGCATGAATTTCTTCAATTCCATCTCGATCGGGTTCAAGGAAATCTGGGCGAACAAATTTCGGTCCGCGCTGACGATGTTGGGCATCGTTCTCGGAGTTTCGAGCCTCGTGGCGATGTCCGCGCTGGTGAAAGGCATGGAGAACGGGATGAAAGAGGCGCTCGTCGCGATCGGCGGTCTTGAGAAGGTGCGCGTCGAGGAGCAGGAAATTCCCGCTGCACAGCGCCACCTGGCCGACCAGGCCATCGGATTGACCGTTCGTGATGTTTACGCACTGCAACGAAGTGCTCCCCTGATCAAACTTGTGACACCGGAGATGCGCCTCGGACGCTTCGCCACCGTCACGCGCAACGGTAAAAGCCCGGACTGGGCAAACGTCACTGGCACCTGGCCGACAGCCATTGAGATGAATCAACATGAGATTCAGTACGGCCGGATGTTTAATGAGATCGACGATGAGCAGGCTCGAAACGTCTGCGTGATTGGCACCGGGGTGCGCGACCAGCTTTTTGGCACGCCGGAGAAGGGCGGTAAGGAGGACGTGGTGGGCGAGAAGATCCACATCAACGGCCAGCCCTTTCGCATCATCGGCGTCTTTCGGCGCTACGAGAGTGAGCTCGACCGCAAGATGCGCGAAATGGAAAAGGATCAACCGAAGGAAACAGGCGGTGTGCAACGGCGGCGTGGGTGGGGCAGCGGACGGGGGAACAACAGTTGGGTTTACAACATGAAGAACAACACCGTTTACACGCCTCTCAACACCATGTGGCTGAAACTCAAGTCCGGCGGCGTGGGCACCAATACCGTTCCGGACCCCCGGCTGGCCGCGATGAACATCAAGGTGGCCGACATCGAGGTTCTCGAACCCGCGCTCCAGCAGGCCCGCAATGTGATGATGCACACGCACCGCGGCATCGAGGATTTCTCATTTCAAACCCAGGAGAACTGGTCTGAAGGCATCACCCAGGCCATCCGGAATCAGCGCATGAGCGGCGGATTCATCTCCGCGATCAGCCTGCTCGTCGGAGGAATTGGCATCATGAACATCATGCTGGCCAGCATCACCGAGCGCATCCGTGAGATCGGAATTCGCAAGGCCATTGGTGCCACCTTTGAAAACGTCTTCATCCAAATCCTGGTCGAGAGTGTCGTCCTCGCCGCTCTCGGGGGCATACTCGGCCTTGCCGCCTCGCAAGGAATCGTTCAGCTCCTCACTCTGCTGTCACCCACGGAAAACACCCCGATCATCACCGTTCCGGCGATGCTCCTCGCGCTGGGCTTGAGCGCATGTGTGGGAGTTCTGGCTGGTTTGATCCCGGCATTCAAAGCGGCCCGCCTCGATCCGATCCAGGCGCTGCGGTATGAATAGCCAGGGAAGCCTGAACCCCCACTCCATGAACCGACACTGAGGAGCGCGGACGCTTCGTCGGCGCTTTCCAAAGTTGCGGCTTCGCGCGGACGGGGCGTTCGCGCTCCTGTCCCGGCAATTCTTTCCCTCGCCAATATCCGCTGCTACAATCGCGCCATGAGTTTTTCAAACCTGAGCCAGGCGAGATCGATTTTCAAAGTAATGGGCGGTTTCTACGCTTTGTTTGGCGTGCTTGTCATCACCGCTGTGATCGAGGCAGCGGACTCGTCCGCTCACGGCGCGACCCAGCCTTCCAGGAACCCTGCCTGGCCTCGCTCCACCTTGAAAGCCGATGCTTCCTGGCAATTAAACCTCCCCAAGGGCCAGGGCTTCGATGCCTCGGCGCTTCTGATCACGAAGGAATATGGGATGCTCACCGTCAACGACCGGGGCTCAACTCTCTATCAGATCGATTTCTCGCGGCAGACCAACTCCGTTAACCTTCTTCCACTGACAAACGCATTCACTGCAAGGCAGCTCGAACCATTCAAGCGCGAGAAGATTGGTCGTTACGATACCGAGGGCATCGCGCAAGACAGCAATGGGCGACTCTACATTTGCGAGGAAGCCAACCGCTGGGTGCTCCGGTGGGATCCAAAATCTGACACGGTTGAGCGCCTCGTGATCGATTGGGCTCCCGTGAAGAAATACTTCAGCCCTATCGATATCAATGCTTCGTTCGAGGGCATCGCCGTCGGAGGAGATCGCCTCTACGTCGCCAACGAGCGGCAGTTGGGCCGCATCATCGTGGTTGATCTCAAGAGCTTGAAAGTAGTCGATGATTTCGCCGTCCAGGCCGCCGGCAACGAGGCGCACGACGTTCACTATACCGATCTGTCCTGGTTCGACGGCGCGCTCTACGTTCTGCTGCGAGCCAGCCGTTGCGTGCTCAAAGTTGATGCAGCCAATCATCGTGTTCTCGCGGAATACAGCTTCCTGGAAATGGAACAGCAACCCGAGACGCGCTACATCCTGCTTTACCCGACCGGCAACATGGAAGGACTGGCTGTTGACAAGGATTACATCTGGCTGGTCACGGACAACAACGGCCAGGGCCGCGTCAAATATCCCAAAGATACCCGTCCAACCTTGTTCCGCTGCAAAAGGCCTGACACGGCACGATGATGTGGCACTAATTGGGGTCTTCGAGGTCGAAAGCAGGGTGCGGAGGCGTCGAACTGGCGATCAATAGGCAAAACTCTTTTGACGCACCCAAGAATTTCGTTAGCATCCCGGCCCGTGATTCCTCTCGAAGACAATTTCAACGATGTCATTGGCAAAGCGCAACGCGGGCTCAAGCTCAGTGACGAACAACTTTCCATCGCGGCGGCAGTGGGCGTGGAGCAGATTACGCGGGTCAAGGGCGGGGAGTTTGACGAGCCCGTCCTGCGCAAACTGGCTCCGGCGCTCAAGCTTGCAGCGAACTCCCTCGTTGCGCATGGGCGCAAAGCCTGGCGGCCAAAGCCTTCGGGAGAGATTCCCGGCTTCGCCGCCTTCAACACGCCGTTCGAGGACATGACAGTGAATTCCTACCTCGTGTGGGATCAGACCTCGAAAGAAGCCGTCGCTTTTGACACCGGTGCGACTGCCGGGCCGATGCTTCAAGCGGCGAAAGAGCGCGGCCTCGCCATCAAGCTCATCTTGCTCACTCATACCCACCTTGACCACGTGATGGATCTCGCCCGTTTGAAAAAGGAGACCGGCGCGAATTCCTGCGTTGGAGCTGATGAAAACTTTTCGGACGCGGAGAGTTTCCAGGCGGGAAAGACCTTTATGATCGGCAGCTTGAAGATCCAGACACGCCAGACGGCGGGACACGCACGAGGAGGAATCACCTACCTGGTTTCCGGCTTGTCGCGTCCGCTGGCAGTTGTGGGTGATGCGTTGTTCGCCAGTTCCATGGGCGGTGGACAGATTTCTTACGATCAGGCATTGAGCACCAACCGCCAGAATCTCTTCACTCTCCCGGACGATACCGTTGTCTGTCCCGGCCACGGGCCGCTGACAACCATCGGTGAAGAAAAGTTGAACAATCCCTTCTATCCTGAATTTCAGAAACCGTAGTCGGTCGGACAAAGCGCGTCTGCGCGTAACGAACAACCCGGCTGCTCCCAACCATCAACGTAAATCATCAACTCACAAAACTTATGGCAGAACGTATCGGAATCGTCGGAGTAGGACGCATGGGCGCCAACATGGCGCGCCGCCTCAAGGAAGTCGGCTACCCTGTCACCGCCGTGTATGACGTGCGGGCCGAAGCCGCTCAGGCCATCGCAAGCGAGCTGGGCTGCGAGGCCGCTGTTACACTGGCACGCGTCACTGATCTCTCGGATGTCGTCATCACCGTCGTCACGGACGACAAATCAATGCAGCGCATCTACACGGACAAGCGGGACAACTTGCTGGAGGGTGCCGCCGCCGGCAAGGTCTTCATCAATTGCGCCACGATTTCGCCCAAGGTTCACGTCGAAGTCGAAAAGCTGGCCAGGAAGGCGAAAGCCATGACGATCGAGGGCTGCATGGCTTCAAGCATCAACCAGGCACGCCAGGGCACCCTTTACCTCATGTGCGGCGGCACCGAACAAGCCTTCAACCGTGCCAAACCGATCCTGGAAAAACTGAGCGACGAAGGAAAACTCCTCCGTTACATCGGCGCTGCTGGCAAAGCCGCGCAAGTCAAGGCGCTCGTCAACATGGTCATGAACATTAATACCGCCGGCCTCGCAGAGGGTCTCGGTCTTGGCGCCGCCCTGGGACTTGATCTGAAGGTGTTGATGGAAGTCTTCTCCCAAACGGGAGCCAACTCGCGTGTGCTTGCGACGGATGGCGAAGACATGCTTAACCGCGACCACTCCTGTTTCTTCTCCGCTTCACACGCCGCCAAGGATTCTGGCATCGCCTTGTCGCTGGCGAAGGAAAAGAAGTTGGATGTGCCCCTCGCCGCCGCAGCCCTGAAGCAATTCTCCAAAATGGTGAAACTGGGGTTGGGCGAACTGGACAAATCGGGAATTGCGGAGCTGACGTTCAAAGGACGAGGTCCCAAAGGAAAGAAGAAGTAACACAGCTCCTTTTACGACGACCGGGATGAGTTCAAAGCGGCGCCATTTCAGCGCCGCTTTTTCTTCCGCTGACATTGAATGAAATTAAACCCAGCAAAACTGATGATTACGGTGGCCTTGGCGGTGGTTGCCCTGGATCAACTGACCAAGCTGCTTGTTCTCCGGTTGCTGGGTTATGCCCAGGAACGAATCGTGATCGAGGGCTTCTTCAAGTTCGTCCACTGGGGCAATACTGGCGCCGCGTGGAGTCTGTTCCGCGACCACAACGGCATCCTGGCGCTGATTTCGATAGTCGCGCTCGTGGTTCTGGTTGCGACCCGGCATCATTTCCACGCAGGCACAACGCTTGGAAGGCTCGCTCTGGGACTCCTGTTTGGTGGGATCGTCGGCAACTTCATCGACCGCATCTCACGGAAGCACGTCATCGATTTCATCTACTTTTACATCAATCAACGAGGTGGTGGCGAAGTGGGTTTTCCTGCATTCAACGTCGCCGATAGCGCCATTTGTATCGGGGTCGGGCTGCTCTTTCTGCTCTCCTGGTCCGCGCAAGAGCCGACGCGGACGCCCACATCCATCAACAAACCCGGCTGAGCCCCGTGCATTGAGCAGCCGCACCAAGGCTCGTTCCGAATGCCTGATCCCATCTTTATATGCGGCCCCACCGCCAGCGGCAAGTCGGCGCTGGCAATCCAATTCGCGCTTCGGCTTTGTGGCGAGATCATCTCCGTTGACTCGATGCAGGTTTATCGGGGAATGGATCTCGGAACTGCCAAACCCACAGCGGCCGAACGAGCACTCGCCCCACACCATCTGGTGGACATCCTGGAGCTGGAAGAAGCATTCGATGCAGCGAAGTTCGTTGAGTTCGCCAGGCGGGCGGAAGCGGGCATCACCGAACGGGGTCGCAGACCGATTTACTGCGGCGGGACCGGTTTCTATTTCAAGGCGCTTCTGGAAGGCGTTGGAAATGCCCCGCCAGGAAATCCAGTCCTGCGCGGTGAAATTGAGAAGATTCCCCTCTCAATGTTGCTGGCCGAACTGGAGCAAACCGACCCGGTTACTTTTTCCAGGATCGACCGGCAAAATCCCCGCCGCGTCGTGCGGGCGATCGAAGTGATTCGCTTGACAGGAAAACCCTTCTCCGCGCAGCAGGCAGCTTGGAAAGTCAAAACCGATCCCAACGGGCAGCCAGCCTCGCGGCCTTTATTATTCGGCCTCCGGCGAAGCGACACCGATCTCCGGGAACGAATCGCACACCGCGTCAACACAATGTTTGAGGGAGGATTAGTGGCTGAAACCGAGCGGCTGATGGGTCTGGGCCTTTCAACCAACCCGACCGCCATGCAGGCCATTGGCTACCGACAGGTGATCGAGCATCTCCGGGGTGAGCGTTCATTCGCCGACACCATCAGCCTTGTGAAGACAAAGACGTGGCAGTTCGCCCGGCGACAAATGACATGGTTCCGGCGGCAATTGCCCGTTCGGTGGATTGAAATCCCGGCAGGAGAAATAGGCGACGATGTGATCGCCGAAGTGACCCGGCAGGCCAACGAGTAACACGTTCTCATCTCGGGTGGTCACTCCGCCGGAATTTGCCTGGGTTCTTTCTTTTCTCCGAGGGGTATTGCCTTCAGCCGCATCCTATAGGTGAAATCTCGCGGCACGCAGACGCCGCAGCCAAAACAAAGCGACAAACGGATGCCCTATGCGCTGTAAAACCGGTTCCAATCATCTCTGCTGCGCTCTGCTTACGGATTGCCGCGAATTACAGTAGAGGGAAGCATCTGCTCCATGAAGATTGAACCGACAACACGGCACGAGCTCTACATCAATGAGAAGGTCAAGAGCGGCGCCTACGGTTCGCCGGATGAGGTCGTGCGGGAAGGATTGCGCCTGCTGGAGGCCGGAGACGAACTCACGCGGCGCATTGCGTGGCTTCAAACAGAAGTGGAGAAGGGCTTCGATGGATCGACCACACCTTGGACTTCCAATGACACGGATCGCGTCCGACAACTCGTGGTTCACCGGGCCTGGAGGAGCCGTTGACTCCAGTCGCCAAGAGCGCGCCATTCGAATGGGGCTTCGAACGAACGTGGGGCACTCCAGTTGTGCGACGCAAACCCGTCCGCAGCGAGGCGATTTGTCGAGTCCGTGGACGGGCGGTGAAGTTGTTGGCGCAGCACCCTGAGATTGGCCCCGTCTGGCGTTACGGAAATCCGAATCATCCAACCCGATACCTGCTTGTGCCTGGCTTTCACAACTACCTGATTTTCTATCGCTACGAGGACAAGGAAGTGCGGCTGGGGCACCTGCTGTATGGTGCTCAAGACTTGGGAGACGTGCTCGGAGATTGATAAAGACGGTGGCGAAGAAGCTATTACTCATCGTACACGACCCGGAGAAATACCAGCGCGTATTCTCGTTCGACTTCGGTATTTGGCTGGACCTGACTGGCGGGCGACGAAATGGCTGGAACGTGGATGACGTGTCGAAGAACGACTTCACGCCGGACGAGATCGAAGCGAGCGTCCGGGAAGCCCTTCACATCGCCGACGAGTATGTGTCGGTCTCTTCCAAGACGCCACGCTGGTGGTCGGCGGAAGGTAAACCCGTGAAGCTGCCACAAGCCTACGACGCTGCGCTGAGGCGGGCGCGCGGGGAGCAAACGGGACACACACGGCCATAGCAATTAATGGGGTGGCCCACTCCACACCTCAGAAGAATGGGGGTCTGGTGAAAAAACAGTGGCGAGTTGAAATCCCGGTGATCGGAACGGTTTTGAGTCGGGCGGCCGGAAGGGGGCGCGGGGGCGGCACGCGTTGCGGAGCAGTGTGCAGGAGGGGCTCAGGGGA
>SIBF01000018.1 GCA_009695275.1 Pedosphaera sp.
AAGGTCAGGAAAAAGAAGTGGGTCGTTTGAACAGTCTGTCATGCTCGAAATGAAAGCCAGTGCAGTGCCAATCCCTTTGATAAACCTAGCGCAATTGCACTTTTCTCTCTCCGTTTTCCGCCAGGCTATGATCGATCCGGGCTAAAGGCAATGGGTTGTCATGCCGCGCCAACTGCGCATCGAATATCCCGGCGTCAGGCTGTTGTGGATGAATTAACCTGTCACATTCATCTTCCTTTGGAATTGCCCGCTCTTCCGAATTCCCAGGTTTGCGTCTTGGGAAATTCCACAACAATAAACAAGTATCAACAATCACCTGATCCGTATGAATTCACGTATCCTCACCTCATCCGCATCCCTTGCCCTGGCGATGCTCGTTGCCACCTCCGCAGGTGCCGGCGAAGGAAAGTCCGAAGGCAGGTCCGAGGGCAACTCCGAAGGACGCTTCGAAGCCCGGTTCACCTGCAAGGGCCTGCCCACTCATGCCGAATTGACCAAGGCACTCAAAGACGTCGTTACCGAAGGCGTCAACAGCGGGTTTGGCCTGAACATGTGGGCCACGATCGTCAATCGCGATGGCGAAGTGTGTTCCGTTACCTTCTCCGGCAAGGACCGTGGTGATCAATGGCCGGGCAGTCGCGTCATCTCCGCCCAAAAGGCAAATACATCCAACGCCTTCAGCCTTCCAGGGCTGGCCCTCTCCACCGCCAACCTCTACAGTGCCGTGCAACCGGGGGGAACCCTCTTCGGATTGCAGCACAGTAACCCTGTGGATACCGGCGCAGCCTACAAAGGTCCGTCGGAAAATTAAGGCAAGCCCAACGACCCCTTGGCGGGGGAAAAGATAGGTGGAGTGAATGTCTTTGGCGGCGGCCTCGCCCTTTATGACAAAGACGGCAAACTCCTCGGTGCCATCGGCGTCAGCGGCGATACCTCCTGCACCGACCACATCATCGCCTGGAAAATCCGCCATGCATTACACCTGGACTACGTACCTGCCGGTGTCAGCGCAACCGGGTATGACAACATCGTCCACGACATCGTTGACGACGGTAATGGTCACAAAGTAAGCCCGAGTGCCTGGGGACATCCCGAGTGCTACGGACCGGACAATGAGAAGGAGAAAGGCACCGCAGCCGACCTCCCCATGAAATTCCCTATTCGTAAGAAGTTGTAATACGACCTTTCAACCCAGATTCCCCCACGACGCGCCCGGTGATTTCGATCACGGGCGCGTTTTACTTTTGGCCTTGTTGTGCAGACATAGAGAGGTTCAGGTCAATGCAGCGCCTATTAATTCACAAGTCTTGGTTCGACGAAAAGGCTGAGATGGTGGATTATCAACGTCCATGAACCGCCGCAAATTCCTCGCTTCCACTGGCGTCGCTCTCACGGCCTTCCCGGCTGCATTGTGCGCCGCTGACGCTCCCGCGAAATCAAGAATTCGAGTCGGCTTTCTCGGCGCGTCTTACTCGCACGCGGTGGACAAGTTGAAGTTTATCCTCGCGTCGCCGGACTGGGAGCTGGTCGGCGTGTGGGACGAGTCGGACGCGGGACGCGAGACGTGCCGCAAACTCGGCGCGCGGATGGTTCCACAAACGGAAGTGCTGGACCACGGCGAGGTCGTGTTCGTTGAGTCGGACATTCGCGACCACGCGAAGCACGCGTTGCTGGCGTTGCGCGCGGGGCTGCATGTCCATGTCGAGAAACCGCCGGCCACGACGCTGGCCGAGATGCGTGAAATCGTGTCGCTGGCGCGCGATAAGAAACTTCTGCTCCAGACTGGCTACATGTGGCGGCACCATCCGGGCTTCAACGCGATTATCGAGGCGGCGCGACAGGGCTGGTTCGGCAACGTCTTCATGGTGCGCGGTCACATCGCCAACAATCTCGCTGCTGCGCGCCGACCCGAATGGGCGGAGTTCAAGGGCGGCGGCATGTTTGAGCAAGGCTCGCATCTCCTGGACGTGATGGTGCGGCTGCTTGGCCGGCCAAAGAACGTCACGCCGTTCACGCGGCATCACGGCGCGTTCGCCGACAAGTTGAACGACAACAACGTCGCCGTGCTGGAGTTCGACCGCGCGCTGGCCGTGCTCACCAATTCGACGATGCAATCCACCCCAACGCCGGCACGAAGTTTTGAAGTGCTGGGCACGAATGGTTCGGCAGTCCTCCAACCGATCGAGCCGCCGGAATTGAAGCTCGAATTCACCAAAGCCGCTGGTCCTTACGCCGCTGGTGTTCAGACCGTGCCGTTGAAGTACCGGCGATACGAAGGTGACTTTGCCGAATTCGTCGCCGCCTTGCGTGGTGGACGCGCGTTCGCCGTGGATATCGACACTGAATTGCTTGTGCAGGAAACGCTGCTGCGTGTGTGCGGCATGATGTGATTGCCAATTTCTGGGTGAATGGGGCTTTGTCGTTCTGTTGGGGCAGCAGCGCCTTCCAATAGCGAAAGCCGTCCTTCAGAGCGCGGCCAGTGCCTGCTCCGCATCCGGCGGATTCCACCAGATTCCTTTGCCGAGATCCGCAGCAATGACTCGCGCTGCGTTGTAGCCGCACAGTCCGGTGACATTGCCTCCGGGGTGCGTGGAGCCGCCGCACAAATAGAGGCCCGGCACCGGGGTGCGATAACATCCTGCGCCCTCGAACGGACGGTTGTATCCAATCTGGCCGTTGGCAAAGCTGCCGACCAGCAAGTCTCCGCCTGTCATGTTCGGCAATGTCCGCACGGTGTCCAGAGCGGAGCGCGTGAAGGAGTCCAGCACGCCCTCCGCGAGGTTTGGCGCAAACTCGGTCCATGTCGCGAGCAGGCGGCGGCCATGCGCGTCCTTCTCCGCGTCCCAGTTGCGCGCATCGCCGCGCAAGGCGTAGGGCAGTTTCTCCCAAAGGAAGGCGACGTGTTGACCGGGCGGCACCTGCGAAGGATCGAAGAGCGACGGGCAAGCACCCCAGGCGACCGTTGGCGGAATCTCGCCCCGCTCATGCGCGGCCACGATGTCGTGGAATTGTCCGAATCGCTCCAAGCCCACGATGAACATGAACGCGCGCTCCAGGTCTGGACGCTGCGCGGCCGCCTGCCAGCGTGGCGGCTCCTTGAGCGCGACGTTCAGAGCGAAGAGCGGTGCCAGCAGATTATATCGGAAACCTTCGGCCTGGGCGCGGACCTTGGCGGGAACAGAGTCGGTCGAGAGTAAATCAATGAACGTCTGTTGCGGATTCAAGCCGGAGACAACGATGTCAGCGGTGAGTTGTTCTCCAGTGCCGAGTTCGACGCCGGTCGCGTGGCCGTTGCGCACGAGGATTTGCCTTAGTTCGACGCCGCAGCGGATTTCTCCGCCATGCCCGGTGATGTCTGTGACGAGGCCATGGGCGAGTGCGCCGGAGCCGCCGACACACATCTGGGCCTTGGTCGGCGAGGCGAGCAGAGCGGGGATGCTGTGGCCAAAACCGCGCTGGCGCAGATCCACCTCCCGCAGGCCGTTGAAGAACAGCAACCCCGCGCGGATTGTGTCGTGTTCGAAATTTTGAACGACCCATTCCAGCGGCGAGAGCGCGGAAACTTCGAGCAGACGATGGCCTAGTTTCGACTGCGAGAGCAATGCCCGGCGGCGGGCCGGCTCCAACGGCGGGGACTGCGCCTCGGGAATCAGGATTTGCTCGACGATCGGCCGGAATTCCTCGGTCCAGCGACGCAGGGCGTCGGCGTCCTTCCGCGAGAACTGGACGAACGACGCGACGGTGCGCTCGAAATCCGTCCACCATTCAAGCGCGCGGCCATCCCGGAGCAGCATCGCCACGTTCAGTTCCGGCTCCAGGTACCGCACGCCGTGGCGCTCCAGTTCGAGATCGCGAAACCATGGCATCCGCGTGATGGCGCGATGGAAGAACGAGTGCGGGTGATGGGTGAACCCGGGAAGGCGCGGGTTGGTCATCGTGCGCAGGCCGCCGCCTGGCTCCGGCTCCCGATCGAGCGCCAGCGTGCGCAGGCCGCAACGCGAGAGGTAGGCCTGGAGCACCAGTGCATTATGGCCGGCGCCAAGGATGAGGATGTCGTAGTGGGGCATTGTTGCGTCAGTCCATCGCTGGCTTGTCACGGCATCGGCTGTCGCTCGAACTGCGAGGCATCGAAGAGGGGTGCCACTCCGAGCGGCGCGGTGTTCACCGAGCCCAGGGCCACGCGGCCCTCGCGGAGGTGCAGGCAGGCAAAGCCTTCGGGATGGCGTGTGTAAAGATCGCCGTGCGCCGCGAGCACCGTGTCCTGCCAGTCCGCCGGCCACATGCTCAACCCGCGATAGTAGTGATGTCCGTTGCGTTCGACATGCTCGATGCCAAGCAACGCCATCATCGCCAGATCCTGAAGCAGCGCCACCGGGCCGAGGTTGCACAAATCCTCGCCTGTGAGCACCACTCGTTGGCCCTCCCGCCGTCGCTTTTCAAGCAGGCACGCGTTCGCAATGCCCTTCACGATGCCTTTGCAGTTCTTGTGGCTCGTACCGGAGTAGCCGAGGACAAGCGCTCGTGGCAGATCTCCGAGCGCGCCGTCTGATTCGTCAATGATCAACTGTGGGTGATCCGGCCACGCGCGTAATGCCGCGCCCGTGTCATCGCTCAAAGCATGATCGCGATGCACTGGTTGCTCGACCACGATGATGCGCCGCCACAACTCCCGCAGCGAGGCATCACTCGCCGCCTTCTGCCAGAAGTCGCGGAACGCCTCGAAGCTCTTGAAATTCTCATTGCCATCCAGCGTAATAAAAAAATCTCCGCCGGTTTCGCGCAGCAGCAGGCGATTGATATCGCGAAGCCGCCCCAAATCGCGTTCCACGTCGGCGAAAAGTTTTACTTTGAAATATCGCAAGCCGTGGTGGCGAATGGAGTTTTCCAAATCCTGTGGCAATCCGTCGTCCACGCGTTCACCCGTTGGAATGTCCGCGAGCGACAACCCGTCACCCAGGCCGATGGTGTGCCGCACAATGCAGGATGACAGAGGCGCGGCGGGCAGGAGGTCGAATGGTTGGGCGTCGCCCAGTTCGGCGTAAATCTCGCCGAGTCGCAGGCCAAGCTGGTTCGTCGCGACTATGCGATGCAGTGGTTCGCCCGCGACCCGGCACAAAGCGTCGAGCACCGCACGTTCGACAAGACTCACGCCGAGATTCGCCAGCAACGGTGCGATGCTTCGGCCGTTCGCCCAGTCGCTTTGCTGGCGATACAACTCGCGCCAGAAATCAAAAAACGAAACCGGCGCCCGGGCGATTTGCTCCGCGAGTTTCGCCGCGTGGCTGATGACTTCGAGCATCCCGGGCAGATCCTGCTCGAAAGTCGTTGCCGGATCTTTCGTGAACCATTTTGGTGGCAAGCCTTCGGCACTGAGGCCGAAGCTTGAATGTCCGGACACCGTTACCGTCGTCCGCACGAACAGATGCGGCACTTCCGTCATGCTCGCGATGCCGTAGCGAAACGGAAACCGCGTGCGAGTGCGTAGCACGAAGAACTCGAAGGTCGAGAGAGTGAAGCGGTCGGTCATGCGTCAATAGTGTTCGTTTGAATGAGCCTGTTGTAACATCCGCGCGCTATCAACTTTCAGGTCCAATCCGGCTCTCGCACACGAATCCGATGAATTTCCACGGTGACGAGGCAGCCTCGCTTGAGATCGGCAGTGTATTTCTCCAAGGCAGTGAGGCAGAAAGGGAGTTCCTGTTCGGGGCGCAATTCAACCAAGCGGATGATCCCGCAGTGCCTATGGCGGCCCAGCACGGATAATGTTCCAAAATCCTTATCACGGGTGACAACCACTCGCTCCTGGTCCAACGCGATGCGGAGGATTTCCGAGTCTCCCGGGTCGGATGGCCAGTCGCCCACGAATTCCACGCGGTGCCCATCTCCTCGCAATCCGCCAGCGAGCCGTGCGCCAGCACAGAGGTCCACCAGGAGGTTCATCGGCTAAGCTTCGGGAGCAACAAGCGCTGGCTCCGTCCGCTCGGCGGCCACCATCCGCTTGGCATAGAGCAGGCAAGCCTGCAGGTCCTCCGCTTCCAGCCATGGGAAGTCCTCAAGAATTGTTTGGGTGTCATGTCCCGCTGCCATGAGGCCGAGCACATGTTCCACCGCGAGGCGACGACCCCGAATAATCGCTTTCCCTCCGAGAATCGCGGGATTGTAGGTTATCCGGGTCAGCGGGTCCATTTCTGTCATGCCGAGAGCATAAACTTGGGCCCGGTTTTGTCGAGACGGTTGCCTCGAGGTGGAAAGGAGTTGCGTCATGAAATCGCTAATTCGTGAAAAGCACACCAGGATCAGTGCCGCCCCAGATACAAATCGCGCCCCCTGGCCAACGCGGCGATTTTGCGGTCGGCGATCGAGCGCTTCAGCATCCAGAAACCGCAATCCGGATGCACGTAGCGTACGCGATCCGGCCCGAGCACCTTTTCCGCGCGCTCGATGGCGCGGGCGATTTCCTCCGGCGTCTCGATATGGTTCACCTTGATGTCCACCACGCCCAGGCCAAAGCCGATTCGCGCGTTCACTTCCTTGAGCGCGTCAAGATCGGAGTGAGGACGATGCGCGAGTTCGAGCACGAGATGATCGGTTCGCAAACTGTTGAGGAACGAAATCAAAACGGTCCAGTCCCCTTTTTGAATCGTTTGTCCGCCGTAATTACCGAAGCAGAAATGCACCGCCTTCTCGACGCGCACGGCATCCAGCACCCGGTTGATGGCTTCGGCGGCAAGAGGGCCGTCGGCCGGATTGCCGGGAATGTTGGCTTCGTCCACCTGCACGCAGGCGCAATTTAGGTCGCCCACTTGCGCCGCGAGCGCGTCGGCAATGGCGAGGGTGAGTTTCGCGAAGTCGTGATAGTGCTCGTCGAGCAGGGTGCGGGCGAGCATGTAGGGACTGGTGAGCGTGAACTTGAATGGCCCGCCCGCCACGCTACCCGCGCGGGCGCAGTCTTCGGGCAGGTTCAAAATACCTTCGGTGATGGGGCCGGTGACAACTGCGGCGGGTTTGTTGCGAAAACGCATTTCTGTTTTGGCACGGAACGCCGCTGAATCGTGTCGGCCCACTTCACGCCGCACGCCGCCGAACTTGTGGACGAAATACTCGATCATCCCGTTGGTGTCGGGATGATTCCCATCGAAGCGATACAGTTCGCCGTCGGTGGGCAGGTCAATGCCGGCCTGACGCTGAAGGTTGAACACGACGCGCGTGGCGTCGAGCAACGCCTGCTCACTGGGCAGCGCGGCGAGCCAGTCCGGGACTGGATACGAGCCGACGGTGGTGGTGAGGATGCGGGGTCTGGCAGTTGTCATATTCAACGCGAATTCTCAATTCCACTGTATTTTAGAACGAACGCAGGGTCAGCGACGGCAGCCAGTTGTCGATGAACCATCCCGCTATTTCCTGTTACCAATCCACCACCGAGCCATCGTTCAGATCGTAGGTTTCGCGGTTGCGCCAGTCGTGATCGAGCTTGTCCGCGAGCAGGTTTTCGTCGAGCTCGATGCCGAGGCCGGGGCCTTCCGGGATTCTCACGTAGCCGTTCTCGACTTTGAATGGCTGCTTCACGTAGCCCTCCCCAAGGTTGACCTGTTCCTGGCAAAGGAAGTTGGGAACGGAGGCTGCAAGCTGGAGTCCTGCGGCAAGAGAGATTGGCCCGAGCGGATTGTGCGGCGCAACGGAGGCGTAATAACTCTCGGCCATGCCCGCGATGAGGCGCGCTTCCATGATGCCTCCGGCGTGGCAAAGATCGGGCTGGAGGATGCTCGCGGCGCCTTTCTCAAGAATCTCGCGGAACCCCCACTTGGTGAAGATGCGTTCGCCGGTGGCGATGGGCAGGTGTGTGCCGCGCGCGATCTCGGCCATCGCATCGACGTTCTGACACTGGACGGGTTCCTCGATGAACATGGGTTGGAAGGGTTCGAGTGCCTTGATGAGTAGCTTCGCGCTCTGAGGACTCATGGCTCCATGGAAATCAATGGCGATGTCCACGTCTTTGCCGCCCGCCTCACGCAAGGCGGCGAACGCTTCGGCCGCCGCGTCGATGAATTGCTTCGAGGCGATGATGCCGGACTGGGTGGAGTTCTTCGGGCCGGTCTTGAACGCGGTGAAGCCCTGCGCCTTCTTCTCCTTGATCAACGCTGGCGTGCCCGCATGGGCATATACGCGAACGCGGTCGCGCGTCGGCCCGCCGAGCAATTCATAAACTGGCACGCCGAGGAACTTGCCCTTGATGTCCCAGAGCGCCTGCTCGATGCCGCTGAGTGCGCTGGTGAGGATCGGTCCACCCCGATAAAACGCGTGGCGATAAATCGCCTGCCAATGATGAACGACGTTGCGCGGATCCTTGCCAATGAGGTAAGGCGCGATCTCATCGACGGCGGCGGCGCAGGTCTTGGCGCGGCCTTCGGTGATAGGCTCGCCAAGGCCGACGATGCCCGCGTCGGTGTGGATCTTGAGAAAGAGCCAGCGCGGTTTGACGAGGAACGTTTCCAGTTTGGTGATGCGGAGCTTGGTCTTGAACTGAGGTGGCTTTCCCTGCGCTGGCGGTGGTGCGCTGCTGTAGGGATCAGTGGCGGCTTTCTCGGCAGCGGACGAGGTGCCGAGCCCGGCAGCGGCGACGCCGACGCCAGTGAAAACTTGCTTTAGGAATTTGCGACGTTGGACACGTGAGGATTTGGGTGTGGAGGTTTTCATGGTGGTAAAAGTCCTAAGGCCTGACCGCCGTTCCATCGCGGCGGCGCACCGGATTCCAGTAGGAGGGCGTGTCTGCTTTCTCGATGGGGAATTTCTTCGCGGCTTCTTCGTTGAAATCAACACCCCAGCCTGGAGCCTCGTTCACGTAGGCATAGCCTTTCTTCATGGTCGGGCAGCCGGGGAATATCTCCTGCGTGGCGTCGTTGAAGTCGATCATTTCCTGGATGCCGAAATTGGGAATCGCGAGATCGAGATGGAGATTCGCCGCGTGACCGACGGGCGAAACATCGCCCGGCCCGTGCCAGGCCGAGCGCACGTTGAAGAACTCGGCGAGGGTCGCGATCTTGCGTGTCACACCAAAGCCGCCCGTTTGAGTGATGTGAACGCGAATGAAGTCGATGAGACGGTCCTTGATGAGCGGCACCCATTCGTGCGGGCTGTTGAAGAGTTCCCCCATCGCGATCGGGACAGTCGTGGCGGCGCGCATCTGTCGGAAATAATCATTGGCCTCTGGCGACAGGGGATCTTCGATGAAGTAAGGCCGGAAGCGTTCGAGATCCTTGAGGAGTCGGATGGCGTCGCGCGGTTCGATGCGTTCGTGAACATCGTGGAGCAGCTCGACTTCGTCACCGCAAGTGTTGCGGACGTGCTCGAACATTTTGATGGTAGCCTTCAGGTAGGGCAGGGAATCCATGAGGCGATCCACCGGCAATCCGAAACCCGCTCCAGCGAAATCAGGTGCTTGGGAAAGGTGTTCGGAACCGTAGCCGCCCATCTGGATGCGGACGTGGCGATAGCCTTGTTCCATCTTCGACTTCACGCTGTCCTCGACTTCCTTCAAATCGCGGCCGCTGGCGTGGCTGTAGCAATCGACAGCGAACCGGCATTTGCCGCCGAGCAACTGGTAAACCGGCATCCCGGCGCGTTTGCCTTTGATGTCCCACAGCGCTTGATCGAGGCCGCAAAGGGCGTTGTTCAGCACGGGACCATTGCGCCAGTAAGAGCTGGTGTAGGCGTTCTGCCAGAGATCCGCGATGTTGTCGGCATCGCGGCCGCGTGAGAAAGGATCGAGGTAATCGTTGACCGCGTTGACGACCAGAGTGGCGCGTTGGGTGTAGGTGGCGCAACCGAGGCCGTAAAGCCCGGGTTCGTTGGTCTCGACTTTGACGACGACGAGATTGACGCCTGCCGGCCGCGTGAGGTAGGCGCGGACTTTGGTGATCTTGAGCGGAGCGGAGCCGCGCGCCGCCTTGGCCGTGGCTTCGGCGGCAATGGCGTCGTTGCGGGAGATGACCCCGAGTGCGACAGCGGCGGCACCGAGGCCGAGGTTTTTGATCCAGTCACGTCGTTTCATAGGCAGACTTTGCTGTAGTTCATCCAATGTGTGGTGTCAGGGCGAGGCACGGAGGGACGAGGGCATTCCAGGAACTTTGATCCGATGCCCGGTGTCGCGGATGGAGTTGCCGTACACGCGGAGGATCCAGAGGTTGCGTGTCGAGTGGGATTGGACGACCAGGTGCTTTCCATCGGACGTGAATGCCACGCCTTCAGGAATCGGCCCGATGGGGATCGAGTCAGACTTTTCGAAAGTGGTTCCGCGGCGGACCAGAACCTCGAGCAGCCCGTTACGAGTGAGATCGCGGTGATCCGGGGCGAGGTTTGACCCATTCATGACGACGGCGACGAGCAACTGACCGTTCGGGCTGAGTTCCATCGACTCAGGACCGGAGCCGATGGGGATATGATCGATGGTCTTCTGTTGTCCGCCGCGAAGATCCACAATGCTGATGGCATCGGAGTCAACGGCGTTGCCATAACCGATCCCAGCAGTGATTCCGAGTTGGCCGTCCGGTGTGATGAGGGTGCGATATGGCTGGCCGTAAACGGAGATCTTGCGGCCGGTAAATTTCACCTGGTTTTTCTCGATGCTCAGGACGGCAAGGAAGCCGCCTTTCTGCGCGCTCGCGAGCGCGAGCTTGCCATCAGGACTGATCGCGACATCGGAGACGCTCTCTTCGGCGGTGCAGACGCGGACGCTGTCCACGGCGCGAACACCGGCTTTCTTATCGATGGTTAGCAATGTCACGGTCCCTTGGGCACGGTTGGCGACCAGGGCGAACTTGCCATCGCGACTGATGCTCATGCCGGAAGGTTGAAGGCCGGCTTGAACCTGTCCGGTGATGCGCGGCGGATTTTCTGTGAGATCGAGCAGGTGGATTTCGTTGTTTGGAACCCATTTCGCGGCGGCGCTGGAGTCGAGCTTGATCGAGTTGGCGATGAGCGCAAGGGAACGGTCCGGCGTGATGGCGATGTTTGAGGGCGGGCCAAGAACAGTGTTGGGCACGTTGTCCAGATGTTGAACTGTCGGAGGCCAGGTGGAGAAATTGAGGATCGAGATCGAGTCGGGGCCGGCGCCATCCACGACCTGGGCGGCGCCGGACGTCAGGTTGATCTTGTTCTCGTTGCCGGAGATGACGAGCTGGGCTTTCAGCAGCGGTGGCACGGCTATCAATGCCCCAACAAGGCAACAGTGCCATTGCAGTGCTTGCAGTCTGGAAGAAGCTGGATGCGTGAGAGATGTTATGTGGCTCATGGCTGTTTTGGGAACGGACCCAGAGTAGGGATGGTCCGGCGATGTGTGCAAATGGTTTTTAGCCGGGCACAGTTCGGGCTTGTGAATCATGGATGCGCCGGTACGGTTTTGCGCACTCAAGAATTATGAAGAGACTTATCGGCTTTTCGACCGCGGTGTTGGTGGCTCTAGGCACATCCCTGGCACAGGCAGCCACGATTACCGTGACGACGATTTCCAACACCAGCCCCGCAGCTGGGCAAACTTCGCTGGCGCAGGCGCTGGCCGCAGTCAAAGACGGTGACAAGATTGCATTCAAGATTCCTGGTGACGGACCGCACTACATTATCACGCCGCCCGAGGGATATCCGCTGATCACGGCAAACAATGTCAAAATTGATGGCTATTCCCAGCCCGGCTCCTTGCCAAACACGAATCTGATCCTCGCCTCGAACAATGCCAGACTCCGCATCTACCTTGATTCGCGGGACGGCGGGCGGACCGTGATGAACCTCGACGGCTATGGCCCGACAGAATCCGCCGTGCTCGGTTTTGTCGGCGCGCAGAATGCCACGGTGCGAGGTCTTGGTTTTCTCGCAAAAATCACGGACGGCTCGGAAGACAGCCCCGCGATCTACTGTGTGGCATTTGGTGGAAAAGCGAAAGGAGGCCATGTCAACGGCTGCTGGCTGGGCGTGGACGCCGATGGCAAGAAGGTCGCCGGAGCGAACGCGGGCGTGACCGGATTCCGGTTTCGCGAGGATGGGGAAGCGTATCTGGCGGATGATACGGTCGTTGGCATCAAAGCGGATGCTTTGAATCCGGAGGCTGAGCTGAACGTGATCGCGGGGATGAAGATCCCGGTAATCATCGAAGGCGCAAACCTGCGGATCGCGGGGAACTTCTTTGGTGTTCTTCCGAGCGGGACGAACGAGTTTAACAACGCCGTGGCGGGCCTGCCGAACGAGGGTGCCATCCAGATCGGGCGTTCGGAGGGCGGCGTGGTCATCGGGACGGATGGCGATGGTTGGAATGATGACATGGAGCGCAACGTGTTTTCCGGAGTGCTCCCGAGGACCGTTGATCCAGTGAATGGTTACACGCACTTGATTGAGTTTTACAGCGGCGGACAACGCACCAACATCGTGATCGCGGGAAACTACATTGGCGTGGGTGTGGATGGAACGACGCGCTTCACCAATGGCGTCCCCATCGTCAGTGGATTGACGGCGACAGCGCGGGTGGGATCGGATTTCGATGGGGTAGGGGACTTTGAAGAGGGCAACGTGATCTATAACAATTATCCGTCGTCGTTGTTCAAGGGCGCGACTCTGGTACGCAATTTTCTGGAGAACGTTAGTGAGAGCGCGGTCATCTCCGTGCGTGGAAATACACTGGTGAACAACTTCGCGCCGCCGGTGAGTCCGCTTATCGAGGAAGGGGCGTTTCTGACGAACTACTACACCAAGGCCATGCTCGAACCCGAGCTAGGCGTGATTCCGATACTCTCCACCAACACGACCATTGATCGGTTGGTCGGCTGGATTCCCAGGCCGGAAACGAATTCGTCGCCCCTCACAGTGATTGATTTCTACATCGCCGATCCTGAGGGAATCGCGTTGGGAAAGGCGGAGGGCCTTTCGCACTTACCCGACGGATTTGTTCAAGGCAGGACGTACATCGGATCCTATTTTGAGGGATCGGCGGGCGACCTTGATCCCGAGCCCGGGCAGTTTTCGTTCAACATCAGTGCTTTCAACATCAGGCTGGGTACTTTGCTCACGATCACCGCCAATTATTCACCCGAGCAAGTGGGAACGCATGACGCTCCAACACTCACGACACTTTTTTCGAATCCCGTGGTGGCTCGGGAAGCCAGGAGCGAACCGGTTGGCAAGTTGTCCATCACTTCTGATGTTTCGGGCGTGCTGATCAGCTTTTCCGGCGTCCTCGAATCCGCGCTTAACGTGGCGGGGCCGTGGGCAGCGGTGCCTGGGGCTACCTCCCCGTACAAGTCACCGGCGGATCAGGTGGCGCGGTTTTATAGGGCACGGGGGCGTTAGGGGCTAATGACTCAACGCGCTGTCGAGTGGGTGGAATGTCGCATTTTCTGCCTGTCTCGAATCTGTGCTGCCATTCCATTTGTCCTGTTTCCCCGCAGTCTGACATAGGATTGTCCGTTTGTGGGGCATGGATTCGTTCTTGAATTACAACCCGGCCAGCCGGTTTACTTCGTGCTTGTGGAGCCGCAGTCCAGACAACAACCGACCATCACGAATCACATGCGAACGCACTTATGCTTTCAATCGCCTAACTTGCTGGCCACCCGTCTTTGGCTTTTTGTGCTCGCCGCACTGGGGCTTTGCGCTAGCGGCCAGGAGTTTTCGCCAACCATCACTTCGTTTACACCGGACACGGGGACGAATGGAACTCTGGTCACAGTCCGAGGCGCAAATTTCGTCAATGTTACTCGTGTAACCTTCAACGGCATTGAGGGAGTTGTCACTCCGTTTTCGAGCACCCGGTTGTTGGTGGAAGTTCCCATTCACGCGGAGACGGGGCTAATTTCGGTAACGACTCCCGCCGGAACCACCATCAGCGCGGACATCTTCACTTACATCAACGTGCTTGCTCCGGGAATCACCGGGTTCAGTCCGGCGCAGGGATCAGCCGGGACTTCGGTGACCATCGAAGGCACCAATCTGCTGGCGGCGACTTCCATTAAATTCAACGGCCTGCCTGGCGCCATCAAGATCCTTGGCGGAGTGTTGTTCGGCACGGTCCCGGCCAATGCCACCAGCGGCCCAATCACGATTGAGACGCCCGAGGGAATCAGCGAGAGCGCCAGTCCCTTTACTGTTGTCCAGTTGAACACGGCTCCGACGATTACCAGCTTCTCTCCCGCTTCCGGCGTAGCCGGGACGACCAGCGTCACGATACGCGGCTCCAATCTGGCGGGCGTTACTTCGGTGAAGTTCAACGGACAAGCCGCCATGTTCAGCGTGTTTGCAAATGTTCTGCTGGCAAAGGTGCCCGCCAACGCCGCCACTGGTCTGATCACGGTGTCCGGACCGACCGGGACAGCCACAAGCAGCAGCACTTTTACGGTTACTGTAAAGCAACCTCCGGCGGTCACAGGATTCAGCCCCGCATCTGGCACACCCGGCACAGCCGTGCAGATCAACGGCATCAATTTCGCAAACGTGAGCGCGGTGCGGTTTGGTGGAGTAAATGCAACGACCTTCGGCTTGCTGGGAAGTTCCGTCATCGCGACGGTTCCATCAGGAGCCTTGAGTGGTCCCATCACGGTGGTGACTCCCACAGGATCCGCGACGAGCGATTCGTTTTTCCAGGTGGAGAATTTGCCGGTCCCTCAAATTACTGAAGTGACGCCGGGTGCGGGTGTGAAAGGCGCACAGATCGAGATCAAGGGCGTTAACCTTGGTGGAACGATCGAGGTCCGCTTCAACGGAGTGGCGGCGGAATTCAGTGTTCTCGGGCAGGATTTGTTCGCGAAAGTCCCGACGTCCGCGACTACTGGGCTCATCACGATCAAGACCCCCGGAGGCGCGGCGACGAGTCCGGAGCCATTCACGATTTTGGATGCTTCCGTGGGGCCGGGCATTGGAAGTTTCAATCCGTCAAAGGGCCCCATCGGAACGGACGTCGAGATTCGTGGCACCAACTTCACGGATGTGACCTCGGTCAAATTCGGCGGAGCAACAGCGGCCTTCACAAATCTTTTCTCCGGATTGATTTCCGCCATCGTGCCGCCCAATGGCGTTTCTGGCTTGATCGAAGTGGCGACGCTGACCGGGACGAATTCGTCCGTCACGTCTTTCCTGGTGATCGATCCTTCACTTTTGTTGCCCGAAATCACCGGATTCCAACCAGTGCATGGAATCCCCACCACCGCGGTCAAGATTACTGGAAATCGTCTGGCTGGCGTCCAGGTGGTTCGCTTCAACGGCATCTCCGCCCAGTTCTCCATCACCTCGGCAAACGAATTGAGTGCCATTGCTCCAGTTGGTGCGGTTACTGGTCCCATCACCGTCACGACGAGCGACGCCAACGTGACCAGCATTGACAGCTTCCAGGTCGATCCGCTTCCAGCTCCGTCGATTGCCAGCTTCACTCCGGCAAAAGGTTTGGCGGGAACAGTAATCCAGATCACAGGCGCAAATCTCATCGGAGTTTCGGAAGTGAAGATTGGTGGTGTCACCGCGCAGTTCGAGAGCACTTCATCCACTCTGCTGACGTTGACGGTGCCGGCAAGCGGAGTTTCCGGCGCGCTGACGGTAACCACCCCTGGAGGTCAGGCCGTGAGCACCGGAACATTGCGAGTGCTCGTCCCGCCAGCGATTACAGGTGTGGTTCCGACGAGCGCCCTCGTTGGCACTATCGTGCAGATCCAAGGGGCCAACTTCGTGGGAGTCTCCTCGGTCAAATTCGGCGACATCAGCGCCACGTTCGTGCTTGTATCCGACAAGCAAATCAATGCGACAGTGCCAGCCGGTGCAGTGACGGGGTTGGTGTCCGTCAACACGGAGGCAGGTGTGGCCACGAGCGCTTCGCCGTTTCGCATTTTATTTCCACCCATCATCACAGGTTTGTCTCCCGTGAAGGGCCTGGCTGGCGTGGCGGTCGATGTGAAGGGATCGAACTTTGTTGGTGTGACAGAGGTCAAACTCAATGGCGCGCCGGTGAAGTTTGCGGTGATCAGCGACAACCTGGTGAGCTTTGCTGCGGCCGGTCAGGCGGGCTCAGGTAACGTGAGCATCGTTGCTGAAGGCGGTGTGGCGGTGAGCACGGAGAGTTTCGAGATTCTTGTCCCTCCCGCCATCGCGAGCCTTGCACCACTCAAAGGAACCGTGGGAGCGTCGGTGGAAATCACGGGGAGCGGACTTGCGGATGTCACGGCGGTCAGTTTTGGCGGGGTAGCTGCCGAGTTCACAGTGAAGTCTGCCCAGGCGATAACATGCGTGGTGCCGAAGAATGCTGTGACAGGTCCAATAACAATTGTTTCACCCCTCGGCACGGTCACGAGCGCAGCCAGTTTTGAAATTGAGGTGGAGAAAATCGATCCGCCAACGATGGCGGTAGCGGCGATCGACGGAGGGCAGATCGAGATTTCATGGCCCGATATCGCCAAGGGATTTGTGCTCCAAGAGAACGGGGATATCGGCGCGCTGGATGGATGGAAAGAACTCGGTGCAGCACCGGTTGCCGCGGGAGGAAAATTCAAAGTTCTGGTCAACGGCGCTGCCGGCTTGCGCTTCTATCGATTGGCACATCCGTAAGAGTGCGTTTGGGAAATTGTAAGACGCAGGGATTCCTTGTTCAGAGTTCCTCCTTCAGGCGGGTTCGACGTCCACTCCCTGAACCACAGACGCCGTAATCGCGATGGAAGGCAAAGCAATCCTGGTGAAATGATTCGTTGCGAAAAAAACTCACCACGAAAATAGATAACGTTCACCGTTCGCGGGCCATAAACGAGATTGTGAATTTCTTCCACTCATCAACGTAGCCTGCGAGGTTTTGTCATCACCGCGGGCCTTTCCATACCATTTTCTGGGCACCGATCATCCTCCTTATTGTGGCCATGACGATTGCCACTCACGCACAGGTCGCTCCCAAGCTTGTGTCCGTGACTCCTGCCGACGGTACGGCGGGCGTGGTCGCCAATATTACTCTGGTGTTCGTATTTGATCAACCGCTGGCCTTGACGTCGATTCCATTGCCGGGTTTGAACTTTGAAATTCTCCCAGCCACCGTGTCTTTTGCCGGAGCTGTTTCAGCCGACCGGCGAACCGCCACGTTTACATCCAGCAAGGCGTTGCCAACCGACACACGATCGGTTGGACACTAAACAAGCCCGGTGCGGTGCTTCCGTTTGCAAACGCCTCCGGGCAGCTACTGGCACCACGTCCGGCTCTTTCACCACTGTCGGCGGCCCGCCCCGACCGAGGCTCGTGTCCGTTTCACCCGCCAACGGCAACACCAATGTTTCACCAAGCATTCCCCTCACGTTCCTTTTCGATCAGGACATGGACACTTCGGTTTCACTCGCGCAAAGCATCGGCACCCTTTTCTTCGGCAACTACGATATTCGCCCCTCTGGCGTTGTGCTTTTCAACTCCGCGTGGAGCGCCGACAAGCAATCCCTCACTTTTACCCCCGTCCCGGCGATCCGGCTCGGAACCACCATCTCCTGGACGCTCAATCCCAAGGGCAGCACCATTCCCCTCAAGAACCTGACGGGCCAGACTCTAGTCACGACCAATGGGAGATACACGATCATTGCCAACAGCGGAGGCAGCACGAACGAACTCTGCACTCCCAACGGTCCCATCCCAAATCTCGGCAGCTACCTTCTCGTCAAAAACGTTTTCCATCGCCAGTCTGGTGCGGCTCAAGTCGCGCACAGCCTGGAGCAACGCCCGGTGCTCACGTCTCTGGCTCAGGGGCCACCGTTTGGCGGCGCGGCCGTGATCAGCGGCTCGCTCACATTGCCAGGCGGCACGACGCGCAATTTCACCAACGCGGGAGTTTCGTTAGGCATCTTTGGCACGTTCACCAATGAAGCGGCCCTGGAGACAAGCTTTCCGTTGGGCCCTTACACGGTGCGTTTCACTCGGGCCGGCCAGCCAGAAAGCGCCGTCCCCATGAACATGCCCGCGCTGCCCGTGAGCGTGCCCACGATCACGAACTGGGATGAAGCGCAGGCAGTCGATGCCAGCGCGGATTTTACTCTCACGTGGAACGTCCTCACACCCCAAACCCCCGGTGCGTTTGTCTTCTTCTCGATCGTGGATGAGATCGGGAACCTGATCTTTGTCGCGCCCAATGGCTGCATCCCGCGCACCATCCCTTCCACCGCCACGTCCATCACCATTCCCGCCGGTTATCTGCGTCCGGGCTTGAAATACCGCGGATCGCTGGGATTCGGGTATAACTTTTACAACTCCACCAGCGAGGTGCCGCAAATGGGTGGAACTGGCAGTGTCAACAGGCATACTAGCTTTGAGTTCCAAACCACTGGAGACGGCACCGGCAGCGGAGGCGGCACGCTGCCACCGCCCGCTGCTGCTGCGCGGTTCACCGGTTTCCGGCTCCTCCCCAACGGCCGCGCAGAGTTGACTCTCACTGGCACCCCCACGCGCAGTTATACGATTCAAAGAAAGGGCAACATCATGGCCACCATCTGGACCACCGCCGGCACCGCAATCATGGATGCAGCGGGCACTTCGATTTTTGAGGACACATCCAGCATCCTCGTTTTCCCCGCCTTCTATCGGGCGGCCAATAACTGATGTTATCGTGCGGTGGCTGTTCGGTTCTCATGATTAACCAGACGCGCGGAGCCTGTGCCGACTGACACAGCGAAATGAGCCGTCACTTCACCACCATCTCGGTGAACGGCGGCACGCGGGCCTGGAGGAAAACCAGCACTCCGACCAGCGCAGCGAGCGCGATGCTGTGGAAGAAAACGTAACGGAGAATATCTCCTTCCCGCCCGTACCAATTCGTCGCCGTGCTCGCCACCACGATGCTCTGCGCATCGACCATTTTGCCCATCACGCCGCCCGAGCTGTTCGCCGCGCCCATCAGGATCGGACTGATCCCATTCTGTTCAGCGGTGATTTTTTGGAGGCTGCCGAAGAGGACGTTCGACGCCGTATCCGAGCCCGTGAGCGCCACTCCCAACCAGCCGAGCAACGTGCCAAAGAATGGATAAAGCCAGCCAGTCTTTGCCAACGCGAGACCGAGTGTGGCGTCTGTGCCGGAATACTTGGTGACGTAACCCAACGCGAGCATCGCGGCGATGGTCAGAAGAGAGAAGCGAACACGCACCAGCGTTTCCCAATAAGTCTTTGCCGTCTCACGAATCGAAAAACCCATCAACCATGCTGAAAGCAGCGCCGATGCGAGGATCCCGGTACCGGTCGCCGAGAGCCAGTTGAAGGCGAAGACAGCTTTCTCCGGTGCTGCACCCGTCGGCGCCACCGGCGGTGCGCGCTGAATAAGGTTGTGCAAATAGGGAATCTCAATTTGCGGTTGAGAGAGCTTGTTCAGCGAGGTTTTCACCGCCGGAATTCCCCAGAGGAACACGAGCAAGCTCAGGAGAATCCACGGCAACCACGCGCGAAAGATTTGTCGGGAATCATGAGCTGAATGGAATTGTTTTGGCTCGTCGTTCAAGGATTGACCGGAAGGTTCCACCCAAAGTTTTTTCGGCCGCCACACGCGCAACAAGGCGGCGACCGCAGCCATCGAGACAATCGAGGCAATGATGTCCACCAGCCAGGGGCCGTGGAAGTTCGAAACGAGGAACTGGGGGATCGCAAAAGCAAGACCTGCGGTGAGTGCGGCGGGCCAGACTTCAATCGTTCCGCGAAAGCCCGCATAGGCCCAGACCACCCAGAACGGCACGATCAACGAGAAAAAGGGAAGCTGCCGGCCAACCATCGCTGACAATTGCATGGCGTCCATTCCCGTGACGCTCGCCAGGGTGAGGATCGGGATTCCCAGCGCTCCGAACGCCACTGGCGCGGTATTCGCGATCAACGAGAGCCCGGAAGCTTCGAGCGGTTTGAAGCCCAGTTGGATCAGGATGGCGGCGGTCACGGCGACCGGAGTGCCGAAGCCCGCCGCGCCTTCAAAAAAAGCGCCGAACGAAAACGCGATCAGGATCACCTGAATCCGCCGGTCTGGAGCGAGCGTGGCGAGGTTGTCTCGAAGCACGGTGAAATGCCCCTTCTTCACCGTCAGCGAGTAGAGGAAGATCAGATTGAGAATGATCCAGCCGATGGGGAAAAGACCGTAAGCTGCGCCGTAGCCTGTGGTCGCGAGAGCCGCCGCGACCGGCATCCGATAAACACCGATGGCGACACCCAACGCCACTGCCAGCCCGGCAATTGCAGCCAGATGGATGCGAACATGGAGGAAGCCGATTGCTCCCAGGAGAACCACGACCGGAAGCATCGCCACAACAGTCGAGAGTATGGAGTTTCCAAGAGGGTCGTAAATTTGTGGCCAAGGCATGGTGGTGACGGGTGGAATTGTGCCCGAGGTTCTAACTTGGGCTTGGAGCAGACTCAACTGGAAATGCGAAAATCCCTCGCGAGGCAGAATCAAATCTTCCAGCAGGCCAATGAGCGACGCTTAACGGAACAATTCCTGATGGGCTTCGTTATCGATGTGCCACCTTTTCAGCCAGTCGTCGTTCCGGTTCATGAGCAGTTTTTCCGCATCGACAATTTCCACGTGAGCATCTCCGAACACGATGTTCAAACGGCCGTTGTGCCGCTTCTCGGCTTGCTTGCTGTCCGTCAGTTCGCCTCCTGCTTCGGCATCGTCGATCTGCGGGAAGAAGAGTTTCCGCGACAGGGCTTCCAGGCCGGCTATGATGATCCGCTTCTCCTGTGAAAGAGTGGAGTAGGAATCCGCAATCGTGATCAGGTTGCTTGGGACAAGCACCTCGTTCTCCTTGACGGCCGTCTGCGTGATCTCGCCTGCGCCACTGAACTTTCCGGCCAGCCCGTATCGAAAGACTCCAAACTCATCCGAAGTGCCAACGTTGTAACCGTAGCTTCCCGAAGAGATATAAATGGAGTTCCGGTCCACCCGTCCGTCCCAGACAAAGCCCTTGTAGCTGGGACAGGTGTAAAGATCATTCGTCCATCCTTGCCCGGTGTAGGGACGGAGGTCGTCATACCATTTCGCGCCTTCCGGCTTCGTCCGGCTCACTACCGAACCAAGCAAAGGGTAGGCGGAGTGGTCAGTGATGTAGAGTTGTTGCGCCAACCCTATCTGGCGGAGGTTGCTTTTGCACCGCACCGACCGCGCGGAACTCTTGGCCGCTGGGAGGGCCGGGAGGAGAAGTGCCGCCAGGATCGCGATGACCGCTATGACGACGAGCAGTTCGATCAATGAAAACGCGGCTCGCCTCCGGTTGGGCTTTTCTTCGTTACCGCGAAATGGTTGTCGGGCAAACATCCTTCAAGACGCGCGCCTGAAACAAAATTTCTGACGCGAGCCGAAAGTAGCACCGCACTTTCATGGCGCAACCCTCCTTTTTTGGTTGCAACCCTTGTTCAAATTCGACGCTTTTGGAGACCTTCCGCAACGCTCTCAGCGAGGTTGGGCATCAGGTAGGGCTTGGCAAGAAGGAGATCAAAACCCATTTGCGAGGCTTTCTCCTCTCCAATGGTCGAGCCGTAGCCTGTCGCGAGGATGATGGGAATCTCGGGCTGCAAGGATCGAAGGATGGCGGCTACTTCGTCACCGCACATTCCAGGCATTGTCAAGTCCGTGATGACCACTTGAAAGCGATTCGGATTGGCGCGGAAGGCCTCAACCGCCCCTTCCGGCGCTTCAAAGCAGGAGGGAATGTGTCCGAGTCTTTGCAGCATCGCGGCTGCGATCTGGAGAATGGCCGGTTCGTCATCGATCAGAAGGATTTCCTGACCAGATACATGGTTGAGGGACCGGGGATCCAACGGCGGCGCGGTTTTCATCTTCGGGATTTCATGCCCTTCATTGGCAGGCTCAGCATCGCAACATAAAAGCTCGGTGGAACTCATGGTATCTTCAAGCCGTGGCGGAAGTCGGCTTGAAAGCGACTTCATTCGCGTATTTTTCGATTCGAGCCGGCATGTGATCAAGGTGAAGGATCTGTTGCGCGGCACCAAGGCGGACGGCTTCGCGGGGCATGCCATAGACCACACAGCTTTCTTCATTCTGCGCGATTGTGGCTGCTCCTGCTTCTTTGAGATGCAGCATTCCAGACGCCCCATCGGCACCCATTCCCGTCAGGAGCAGCGCAAGGGCGTGCGGTCCGGCACCGGCTTTCATCGCCGAATCGAAGAGAATATCCACGGCCGGACGCTGATGATGAATCATCGGCCCGGTGTTCAGCTCGACGGTGTAATGGCTGGAATGCCATTTCAGGACCATGTGCTGGCCTCCGGGAGCAATCAAAACGAGACCAGGCTCCACGCGATCATTGTGGCACGCTTCCCGGACTTCGAGTTCGCAGACCTGATTGAGACGATCAGCGAAGGCTCGTGAGAAGTATGCGGGAATATGCTGAACGATGCAGATGCCCGGCAAGTTACCTGACAGTTTGGTGAGAACACTCTTCAAAGCTTCCGTGCCTCCAGTGGAAGCGCCCATGAGTATCAACTGGCGCGGCGCATAGGCGCGCTGACGTTCTTCAGGGAGAAGTTTGGCTCTTTGAGAGGAGAGCGCCACGGGGTGTCTGGCCCGGCGTGCGGTTAATTCCGCCGGAGCAGGCGGTGGGGGCTTGGGAATGGGTTGCGGAGGCGGCGCGGTTACGAGACTTGGCGGCGGGCGGCGATATTTTGACTGGGCGGCTGCCTTGATCTTCGAGGCGAGCTCCGAGCTGCCCACCGCGGAGAAGGCACCATCCGGCTTGGCGACGATATCCACCGCCCCTGCCTGAAGCGCTTCGAGAGCTTTCCCGGAGCCAGCAGTGGTGAGTGAACTCATGATGATCACCGGCATTGGCCGGTGCTTCATGATGAGTTTGAGGAAGGTGAGTCCGTCCATGCGCGGCATATCGATGTCGAGGGTGATGACGTCGGGATCCAGGGCGAGGATTTTGTCCCGGGCCACGTAGGGATCGACAGCTGTTCCCACGATTTCAATTTCGGAATCATTAGCGAGGCCGTCCGTGACGATCTTCCGGACAAGCGCGGAATCGTCAACGATGAGAGTGCGGATGCGAGTCATGGGTGTGTTCTCTGGTTTAAGCGGCGGCCATTTTGAACATAGATTCCACTTCTGCCATTCGCTCGTGCGCCTCGATCATGAAGTGCGGCAACTGGTCGGCGTTCAGGTTGAGTGTTTCAAGGGCATCGACCCGGCCGCGCAATGCAAGAGCGGAGTGACCATAGCTATGTCCCATGAAATGAGCAACGAGGTTCCCGAGATAGACCATCGAAGCCAGTCGATGGTTCGGTTGGGCGGCTTTCGGTGAATGGTGGAACCAGACGGCGCTGACGAGGTTGGCCGGGAATTTCCACCGTGCCAGGAGACGTCCGCCAATCTCAGCATGTTGGACGCCGAGAAGCTTCTTTTCCGTGTCGAGCAGGGATTGTTGATTCCGTTCAGTCTCTTCGAGGAGCTTCATGTAAATTTTTTCCAGCGCCTCTGAGAGAATGATTTTGCCAATGTCATGGAGAAGCCCGGCCGTGAAGGCGACGCTCTCATCTTCGCCAAGTTTTTGCGCGATGATCTGAGATGCAACCGCCGTTGCAACGGAATGGTGCCACAGTTCTCCGGTGTTGATGCCATATCCTGATTGGGCCGGCCCCAAGGCTTTGGCACCGCTGACTGCGGCGGCGATGCGGTACATTTCCTTGAACCCAAGCCATTGCACTGCGTCCTGGAGGTTAACGATGGGATTTGCCGGGGAGTAGAATGCGCTGTTGCAGGATTTAAGCACATCGGCTGTGAGGGCCGGGTCATAAGACATGAGCGTCACGACCTTGCTGCTGTCCACGTTTTCGCGGCGGAGCAAAGCCAAAAGTTCCGGGAGAACCTTTGGCGCGGGCGGGAGGTGCTTGACCTTGTTTATGTAGTCGTCGAGCTCTTGCATAGGGTCACCTCTTCTTGCTGGCCTGAGGTCTTCAGTCGCACTTCACCGGTGGCGATCTTAAGATACATGGTTCGATTGACGAGGCCACCGGTTTGTTGCGCCGAGATTCGAAGTCCGTGCTTCTGGAATAGTTGGGCAAGCGCCTCATAGTTGCGTTTCCCGATGTTAAAGAAACCACTGTTGTCCATGATTTGAGCGCCTCCCGCCACCGAGATGATCACTCGATGTTTGTCAGCGCCGAGCTGGTAAGCTGAACGGAAGAGCATCGAGACACCCGTATCGACGAACATGGCGGGCTTGGCCGCGGCTTTTGCTGTATCGATGGTCGAGTCCGGGAGCATGATGTGGAGCAAGCCGCCGACATGTGCGACGGGATCGTAAATGGAAACTCCGAGACAGGAACCAAGCGAGTAAGTGGCGAAGACAACGTTCTGGTTGTTCGATACCGCCATTTCAGCAATGCCGACAACGACACGTTGCTCAAATCCTGTGAGTGAAGGTGAGGGCATGGACGGGCTTAACTCTTCTGGTAAATGCTGGGTTTGAGACAACGAAGGCCCGTGTCGAGTCCGTTCAGGCTTTCAGAGTGTCCGGTGAAGAGGTGGCCATGAGGCACAAGGAACTTTGCCAGTTGCCGCACCAGCTGTTCCTGCGTCGGGCGGTCAAAATAAATCATGACGTTGCGGCAGAAAATCAGATCGAAGGTGTCGTTGAATTGATACTGGCCAAGCAGATTGAGCTGCTGGAAATCCACACGCTCCAAAATGCCTGGTTTGACGCGATAATGCCCCTCCCATTTGCCATGTCCTCGCTGCAAGTATCGGCGCTGCCATTCTGGGGGTACCGAGGTCAAGCGGTCTTCAGAATACACAGCCGCCCTGGCCTTTCCGAGTGCCTTGGTCGAAATGTCGGTCGCGAGGATTCTCCAATCCCAACCTGCGGTGAGCGGAAAATGTTCGGCCAGGTAGAAGGCGATGCTAAAGGGCTCCTCACCGGTGGCGCATGCCGCGCTCCAAACTTTGAGCTTCTTCTTTCCGGGTGGAATCACAGCCGGCAGCGCCGTTTTTACCATGTAGGTGAAATGGTCCTGCTCTCTCAGAAAATTGGTGAAGTTCGTGGTCAGGGCATCCACGACGTGGGTGATCTCCTCTTCGTCGGCAGAGTGCCTTAGAAAATCACAATAATCGTTGAACATCTCGAATCCATGAAGGCGCATCCGTTTGCCGAGGCGGGCCTTGATCAGGGATTGTTTGCCGTCGTGCAGTCGAATGCGGCAACGCTCGTATATCAGTGAAATGATAAAGTCGAAGCTGGCAGCTTCGTCCGTGAGGCTTTGTCTCCGGGGCATCTTTAGAGTTACGTCATTCGTCACTTCCTCCTATCGGCTAAACTCGCTCGGACTTAAGGGTCTGCTTGAAAATTTCAAGTCGTTCCGGGCTTTGAATTTTCCCTGTGAAGCAAAGCGGCGAAGTCGTGACATCACCGCAGGCGGCTGTGACGATCAAGCCGACGCAGCCCACGGCAAAAAAGACCGCCGCCCGAAGGGTTTGCGCGGAAAATGCCGGCTGAGTTCGTTGCTCTTCAGTCGGAGACCTGTAAGCCGGAGCAATTCAATAGGAGCGCGGAACTTATTCCGTAGCGGCATGGAAGGCCCAACTGGGCTGGAGATTTCCACTGCGGCACCTTGCTCCTCGCGCTGGTCACTCTCCAGTGACCTGGTTTTCGGCTACCTGGCATGTCGTCGAGACCACAGCCCTTGGGGTGTTCTTGGATCCACGAGGAATGAATTCCGCGCTCCTGCTGCATGGATTCGGATAAGGGATATTCTCTGTGCCAGATGATGAGCTGACGTTTCCCTCCCACGTTGAGGAGGGGCGGTGGACAATAGCAGGGTTCCTTCGATTCAGAGCTCGCCAGAGTTCGCGTCCCGTCATCCGATCAGCGTCCGCCTTGACGCGATCCATGACGAACACGCGTCCATCCGCTAACGTCAGACCAGAATAGCTCGATTCGATCCGCGTTCTCCACCGCAACGGAGGGCCACCTGCTGGAAAGGATTCGAGAATGCCAGTTTCACGTCAGATCGCATCGGGCTTCTGCCCGAGCCATTGCGGTCAGTCCTCGGCGACAACTTGGACAACAAGGGCACTTCAAATTGCGATAACGGATAGGAATTTACCGAGAGGAATTTGCCTCGTTGACGCTGTTCGGCTGAAGAGAAATTGAGTTTCCTTCGTGGTCATTGGCTGTGATTGTACGACTTGACCGGCGGGTGCCAAGCACGTTGTCCGGGCCTGCTTGCTGGTTAGAACTGGGCGCGTCCGTGGCTGCAATGAAAGAGTTCTGAAAGGAAATCATCACGCGATTCTACTCCACAACGAGCACGCCCCGCATGAGGCGCCAGTGGCCGGGGAAGGTGCAGATGAAGGGGTAGCTGCCGGGCACTGCGGGGGCGGTGAAAACCAGCTCGGCCTTCTGGCGCGGTTGCACGAGCGGGGTGGCGTGGAGGACTTTCGTCGAGGTGGGAATGTAGCCTCGCGCGATGCCATCGGGTTGGGTCGCGAGTTTGTCCGCGAGTGCGCCGACTTCCTCGGCGGAACCGGGTGCGAGGATGAGGAGATTGTGCAGCATGAGATCAGGGTTTTCGAAAATGAGGCGGACCTTCGCGCCGGCTTTGACGCGGAGTTCTTTCGGCGTGAACTGCATCCTGTTCGGAACGGCCTGTACAATAAGGGCGTCGCCGAGGTTGGCATTGGCCTTCTCAAACTCGGCGGCCGAGGCACTGAGGCTGGCGGCATCGGCGGCGGGATGCGCCGTGGTGAGGCGCTGGCCGATCGGGTCATAGAGAAAGACCGGCGGCGGGTTTTTGGTTTTCCGGAAGTTGAGGTCGATGACGTTCAAGCCGGCACGGAGATCAAGCTGGACCTGTTGATCGTTGATCCACATGGAATCGGAGGAGAGGAGTTGCACGCCGTTGACGAGGATATCGAGGTAGCCGTGACGGACGGAGAGAACGGCGGGCTGCGCGGCGTCGGCCTGGACGAAGGTGCGGCGCGCGCCATTGCCGAGATCCTGCCACTGGGCAAGGCGGGTCTCGGGTGCGATTTCGAGGACGGGGACGCTGCGGCCCTTGGCCGGCTTGGTGCCGTGCTTGAGGTCGGCGAGCATGTGTTGCACGTCGGCGTTGGTGGTGGTGAGTCCGTGCAGGGCGTGCTCGACGGCGGGCATGGCGGGACGAAGATGCGCGATGGCGTCCACGACTTCCATCTGCACGCGCGGATGCGGATCGCCTGCCATCTGGTGGAGGAGGTCGGCGGTGTTCGACAGGCGGTCGGCCTGGAAACGAATCATGCGGACGGCGGCGGCGCGATGCAGGAAGGAATCAGATTTCAGCAGCTCGGCGAGCAGCGCAGGGCGTGTCTGCTCGAGTCCCTCGGCGACGAAGAGGGCTTCGAGCACCGACTGATTGAACTCAGGCTTTGCACGATCGAGTGTGGCGACCCACTTGTCCAAAGCCGGCAGCATCGCCGATCCCTTCTTCCGCAATTCGATCCGCGCGTGATGGCGAACGATGTCCTGCGGATGCTGGAGGAGCGCGAGCAGTTCGGGCACGCTCGCTCCCTCGATGCGTGGGAAATTTTTCACCACGGGCTTCGCATTGTGCACCACGCGCCAGATGCGTCCGTGGTCGTGATCCCAGTGCGGGTCGCGCATCGGATGTTGCGCGTGACCGATGATCGGGCTGCAAAAATCGGAGACGTAGAGCGCGCCGTCGAAGCCGAACTCAAGGTCGGCCGGCCGGAACGCGGCGTTGGGCGAGGACACCACGTCGAGCCGTTGCGAGCCGCGCACGTTGCCGCGGGTGTAATCGTATTTCCACAACGACACGGTGTAGTTGCCGAGCAACGAGGCGCTGGCCATGCCTTGCTGGTAGTCGCCGGGGAAATTCGGGCTGGAGATGCTCGCGATGCCCGAGCCTTTGCCGTTGCTGCCGGTGTTGCCGTAGCTGAACGGATGATACACCCCGAGCGGTGTCCACGTGAGGGCGAGCGTGTCGAGCGGGAGTCCGTCGCCATACATCTGAAAAATGTTTCCGGTGCGGTCATGGGTGATCTTCCACGGATTGGGGGTGTTGCTTTGCCACTCGGTCTCGACGCGTCCGGTGCGCGGGTTCAGCCGGTAGGTCGTGGCGTCAATGCCACGCACCACGCCGAACGGCGTTTCCAGTTGGGAACGGTGAAATACGCCATCGCAGAACAGGACGTGGCCGATGGGATCGGTGGCAATCATCCCACCGTGATGCGAGTCGGTCACGTCGATGCCGCGGAACAGCTCGCGCTTTGTGTCAGCTTTGCCGTCGCCATTGGTGTCGGTCATCAGCCAGAGCTTCGGCTGTTCTGAAATGATGACACCCCACTCGGTGAAGGCGACGCCATCAAGCGCGTCGAGGCCCTCGGCGAAGGCCATGCACTTGTCGGCCTTCCCGTCGTGATCGGTGTCTTCGAGGACGATGATTTTGTCCTGCGGCGCCAGCCCCGGAACGGTGTGAGGAAAGGACGGCATGGTCACGACCCACAGCCGTCCGCGTGCGTCGAACGCGATTTGGACGGGGTTCTTCAGATCGGGAAACTCCACCTCGGACGCAAACAGGTTCACGGTGTAGCCGTCGGCCACCTTGAACTCCGCCTGCGCTTCGGCGGGCGGCTTGATGATTCCGGTGTTCTTGCCGTCGTCATGGCCTTTGATCGGCGGCAGAGGCGGCAGCCACGGAAGCGGGACGTCGGCGAACTTCCTGGCCGGAGTCGCGGCCAGTTCATGCACGACGGCTTCGGTCGCAGCGATCATCTCGTGGTAGCGCGGAATCTCGGCGTTGTTCTCTTCCTGGCGCTTGCGCACCCCGTAGTAAAGATCGGCGTTCTTCGGACGAACCACCTCGGCAACGTAGTAGTTTTTTCGTGTGACCGCTTTCACCACTTCCGTCACCCGGGACGGGTCCGCTTTCGCCATCGCCGCATCGCCAAGGAGCGCGCGGGCGGTGATCTGGGTCATCTCGTGATTGCCCGCCTCGTTGAGATGCAGCCCATTCGAGGTCAGGCGCGCCTTGCTCTTCGCATACGCCTGCTGGCTCGCCGAGAACAAATCGACAAACACCGCTCCACGCGCTTTCGCCGCCTCGCCGATGACCTGCGCGTAGGCGGCCAGATCACGATTGCGCCCCTCGACATCCGGCACCTGCCCGCCCTTTTCCACCGCCGTCGGCGAAAGCAACACCAGCTTCGCGCCCGGATGCAGCCGAGCGAGCTGGTCGAGATATCCATCGAGTTGTTTGCGGAAATCCGCCAGCCCCGACGCTCCGCCGAATGCCTCGTTCATGCCGAAGCCCGCGATCACCACCTTAGCCGGCCACTGCTTCAGCAGTGACTTCATGTGCTCCTCGTAACCCTCGGGCCGGAGCCGGTAGCCGACTTCATCGCCCGTCCAGGCGAAGCTGCGGAAGCGCAGTTTCTTTCCTGGATTCGCAAGCTGGACCAGCGCCTCCAGTTCCCCTTGTTCCCCCAATCGCTCGACCATCGAGTTCCCATAGGAAAGGATCGTGTCGTCGGGTTGGAAGGCGATCTCCGCCCGAGCTCCATCGAGCGCAAGGAAGCTGAGGACGAATGCGAAGACAACGCTGGCGAGGAATCGTGACATGGTTCGAATGAGATGAGTGTTGGTTTTGAAAAAAAGGTGGATTAGGCCGCGGGTTTCTAACCGTGGCCCGTTGAACCAACTGAAATTCTTGCCCATGAATTCTCATCGGGTAGGTCTGATTAGCATGGGCCTCATTTTGCGGTTACGTCCACCCGCGTCAAACCCAGTTGAAACGCCCTGCACTCAACATCGGTCCTGACTTTCTGGACCGCACGATGCAGGCGCCTCCCGAATGAGGACGACTTCCGATGCCGTTTTCACCGCGCTCAACCCGTACACCATCGGCAATTGGCCTTCCATGCCGGCGATGCGATAGAGGCCGTCCTTGCCCTTCACGGTCTTCTTGAAGCAGTCGTGGGGGGAGCCGTCCAGTTCGGTGAGGCGTTCAATTCGCAGGCCCGCACCAAGCAGTTCTTGCAGCAGTTCGCCGAGGCCATGGTTCCACGAATAGGTGGGGAGCTTGATGGCCGCGGACTGATCGGCATAACTGCCTTCCTCTTCTTCCACGATCACTTCGCGGTTGAAGTACGAGTAGGTCACGCGCGTGAAATCATTGTCGAACATCCAAACCGCCGGATGGAACTCGACGAACACGAAACGGCCACCCGGCTTGAGATAGCGCGCCACGTTCGCCGCCCAGGGCTTCAGATCGGGTAGCCAACCGATGGCGCCGTAGCTGGTGAAGACGATGTCGAAGAGCCCGTCGAGTTCGGGCCGATGGTCAATCACGTTGCTTAGCACCCAATCCGCCTTCAAACCGCAGCGTTCGGTGAGCTTGCGTGCCTCGTCGATGGCGGTTTCTGACATGTCCAACCCGGTCACATCCGCACCCATACGCGCAAGCAAGAGGGTGTCCTTCCCGAAGTGACATTGCAGGTGCAGGACGCGTTTGCCCCGGGCGTCCCCGAGCAACTCCACTTCCAATCCGCCAAGCGAGCTGCGCCCGGCGACGAAGCCCTCCACGTCGTAGAACTTGGAACGCACGTGCAGCTGTGCGCGTACGTTCCAGGCAGTACGATTGGCATCGAAGGCGTTGGTGTGATCCATTGTGTGAGGAAGCCGGGGGCTACTTCGGCTGGTTCTTCCTTTTGCGCTGAACCAATGCACCCAGGATGATCATTTTTGAGGGCAGTGTTGTGAGCAGCATATTGGACTTTCGTTGTCGTGGAAACTTCAACTAAAGATCTGTCCGCGCACTTCGCCGCCGATGTCGGTGCGTCGGCGAATGCGGCCGGCGTAGTGATAGGTTATCTGTTCATCGTCGAGGCTCAGGAGGTTAAGGAGGGTCGCATGCACGTCGCGGATGGGGATCGGCTCGTCTGCCGCGCAGACGCTGAAGTCGTCAGTCGCGACGGCGGTGGCGCCGCGCGGTTCGGTGATCGGGGCCAAGCGCAGAAACGTCGGTGCGACGGTTGGTTGCGGCTTCATGGGCACGAGTATGTCTGTTAGGCCAGCACTCCCTCGATCACCTTCCCGGAAACATCCGTCAGCCGGTAATCGCGGCCTGAATATCGGTAGGTGAGCTTTTCGTGATCAAGGCCCATCAGGTGCAGGATTGTTGCGTGGAAGTCGTGGACGTGGACGCGGTCTTCCACCGCGCTGCATCCAAACTCGTCGGTGGCTCCGTGGCTGCAGCCGCGCTTCACTCCGCCACCGGCGAGCCAGTTGGTGTAGCCGTAGTGATCGTGGTCGCGGCCTTTGGCGCCTTCGGAGGTCGGGGCGCGGCCAAATTCCCCCCCCCAGACGAGGAGCGTGTCGTCGAAAAGCCCGCGCGCTTTCAGATCGTGAATCAACGCGGCGATGCCCTGATCACATGCTTTGGCCAGCTTGGCGTGGCCGTCCACAATGTTTTCGTGGCCGGTGTCCCAGGCGATGTCGTAGCCGTCGATGGAAAGGGAAAGCTGCACGACGCGCACGCCCTGTTCGATCAGGCGGCGAGAGAGCAGGCAGCCTTTGGCAAATTCGCTGTCGCCGTAGAGGTCGCGCGTGGCCTGTGTCTCCTTGCTGATGTCGAATACTTCAGGCACCGAGAACTGCATCCGGAAAGCCATCTCCATCGCGGCGATCCCGGCTTCGAGGTCCTGATCGCGTTCCAGGCGCGCGAGGTGCTTTTGATTGAGCTGCGCCAGGAGATCGATCTGCCGCCGCTGTTCAGGCGTGGAGAGGTTCGTGTTTTTCAGATCGCGCATCACGGCGTCCGGTTTCATCTCGGCGATGTTCACGTAGCTGCCAGCGTAGGCGCCGGGGAGGAAAGCGTTGCCCCAGTTCGCCAGCGTGCATCGGGGCTGCGCGCGCGGAGACATGGCGACGAAGCCGGGAAGATTCTGGTTCTCCGTGCCCAGGCCATAGACGAGCCACGCGCCCATGCTCGGCCGGTTTGGCTGCAATGCGCCGACGTTCATCATCATCATCGCGCCGGCGTGCTCGGGGATGTCCGTGTGCATCGAGTGGATGAAGCTGATGTCGTCCACGCAGCCGCCGACGTGCGGGAAAATGTCGCTGACCCACTTGCTTGTCTGCCCGTATTGCTTGAAGGCAAACGGCGAAGGCATGAGACCATTCTTCGTGTTGCGAAGCGTCTTGCGGTTGACCGATTCCGGGCGTTCCCCCGCGTGCTTGGCGAGCAGTGGCTTGTAGTCGAACGTGTCCACCTGCGACGGCCCGCCGGGCATGAAGAGCTGGATGACGTGCTTCGCCCGCTGCGCGAAATGAGGAGCCTTGGGCAGTAGCGGCGAGGCGGCAACGGGCGAACCGAACGCGCGCGTCTGGTCGAGCAGTCCCGCCAGACCGATCACGCCCATGCCCGCGCCGAGGCGGCTGAGAAAATCGCGGCGCGACTGGCGGCGGGCGGCGCGGCGAAAGGCAGCTTCGTGTTGTTGGAATTGCATGATGGTTGGTGAATCTGACGGAACTCGTGGGCGGAGTCATCAAAGAACTCCCCTCAGAGTGCGCTCGAAAATTTCCAGAGCCGCAGTGATTTCCTCGGAAGAGACCATCAGGTTCGTCACCGCGCGAAGGGTGTCCGGGCCTACGGCGAGGACGCGCACGCCGGCTTCATCGAGTGCGCGGGCGAGGGTGGCCGCCGGAAGTTTCTTCACTCGCATGAGCACGATGTTCGTCTGCACCGTGGCCGGATCGAGTTCGAGGCCGGGCAGTCGGCTCAATCCTTCGGCCAGCGCGCGGGCGTTGGCGTGGTCTTCGGCGAGCCGGGCGCGATGATGCTCCAGCGCGTGGAGCGCCCCGGCGGCGAGGATGCCCGCCTGCCTCATGCCGCCGCCGTACATCTTGCGGAAACGTCTCGCGCGCTGAATGAACTCGCGCGTCCCGCACAGCGCCGAGCCGATGGGCGCGCCGAGGCCTTTGGAGAAACACACGCTCACTGAGTCGAAGTGCGTCGCGTAATCGCGCTCCGGGATGCCGGTCGCGACCGCCGCGTTCCACAGCCGCGCGCCGTCGAGGTGAAGCCGCAAGCCGCGCGCGCGGGACACGTCCGCCACTTCCCGGATGCGCTCGATCGGCCAGACGCTGCCGCCGCCGCGATTGTGGGTGTTCTCGATGCACACGAGTTTGGTGGGTGCGAAATGCTGATCCGCCGGACGCAGCACGGCTTCCACATCCGCGGCTGTGAAAACGCCGCGCACACCGGGCAGGCAGCGACACATCACACCGGCGAGTGCGGCGGGCGCGCCGGATTCGTAGTAGTAAATGTGGGCGTTGGCATCGACGAGGATTTCATCGCCGGGCTCCGTGTGGGCGCGCAGCGCGAGTTGATTTGCCATGGTGCCGGAAGGCGTGAACACCGCGGCTTCCTTGCCGAGGATTTCGGACGTGCGCGCTTCGAGCCGCGCCACCGTGGGATCGTCGCCAAACACGTCATCGCCAACTTCCGCCCGGGCCATCGCCTCGCGCATGGCGGGTGTGGGTTGCGTGATGGTATCGCTGCGGAGATCGATGGGCATGGTGTGGGTGGCGAAAAGTTAAAACGGAGAGAACGCGGGCAAAGGCCACTGCCACCCCATCCCGTTCACCGTATGGCTGGGAGTGACGGCCGTGCTCGGTGGCCAGGCAGCGACTTCATGTTCTTCGAATGGCATGGTGTTGACTGGATTTGACAGAATACGTGCGACATCAGCAAGCCTGTCCGCTGGTGACACCGCAGAGACGGGAAGGACACAGAGATCGCCGGCCAGAAAGCCTCTGCGCTTTTCCCGCCTCTGCGGTGAACCAAAGCGGCTGGCCGAAGGCCGGATGAGGTGTCGGTGAGCAATCTGTCGAACTCCATTCACATCCGCGCGACCGGGATTCACATTCAATCAATCGCCATCCGCAAACGATTCCCTCTCCGCCTCGAACGGGGAGAGGGTCAGGGTGAGGTGTCGATCTGAATTTACAGCCAATCCACCGCCATTCACACCCAAGGAATCCCCTCCGACAGCCGAGAAATCGCCGCCGACAATCGCGCAGCCCGCATCTACATTCGAGCGACCGCCGCCGACAGCCGGGAAATCGCCTCGGAAATGTGGCCGTGCGCAAGCACCAGTCAGAAAATGGCCGTGAACAGTGAGGAAATCGCGGGCTACACTCGCCGCAACCCCGCCGCAACCGTGGGAACGACTGCCAGCAGCGGGGATTCCGACGGCAACCATCAAGAAATCAAGGTTTTACGCAGATTCCATGCAAAGGTTGCGCGGGCCTCTCGCTCGCCCCGTCCGGCGACCCGCCGGACGGAATGAGGAGGACAATCGCTTCAAGAATCTTCCCAATCGCTGAAGGGCGACAGAATCCTCCCCATCGGACGCTTCACCACATCACAAAATCAATTTCACCTTTGGTTTCCAATTCCGAATCAAAAAGCGACGTTTGGGTAAAATCTGGCAGCGAATGTTTTTCGCTACGGAGTTTTTTACGGGGAAAGGCTAACTCAAGAGCTTCGATAGTGGCTTCCCTCGTAAACTGGCGCGCATCAGTCCGCACATGCACTACGGCGTTTCGCTTCAGGAGTGATTTCGACTTTGCAAACACATGGCGCAGCATACCAACATAGTGTTGCTTGTTTTCAAATTTTCGTTTGCAGGCGTCGCCGGGACTCTGCGGCTTTTCCGGGCCCCCCAGCAGCCACAGCCGCAACCACTGGTCATAGAAATAATTCGTGACTCCGTGATATGGGGGCGAAGTGAGAAGAAGCTTCGCCTTCGTTTCAGGTGGCTGGTTTTCCCAACGGCTCAAAATGATCTGACAGTCTCCCAAGTAAATGTGGCCCGAACCGGAATCCAAGCGGCCTTTTGCAAACCGCCACTTCACTTTCTTGAGCATGAATTCAACCGGGTCACGCTCCGGCGGGGAAAGGTCGCGCCCCTTCCACCAGCCAATCGCATACTGGGGAGACATCGCTTTCGTCTGCCGCATCTGATTCGACAATGCACTTTCTCGCTTTCCGTGCAGGTCAATCATGAGCAACGCCATCGTTGTCCAATCGGCTTTCGTCCGCCGCCAGTTGAGCAAGCCGCGCGCAGCTAAAAGAAACTCTTGAACATCAGCACAAAAGCACGAGTGAAAAAACTGGGGCAATTCCTTTGCGGCGGCGCGGTAATTCTTGGCGCTAGTGCCAAGCCAACGAATTCGCTCCTCCACATGCTCGCGTTCTGCTGTCTGAAGTTTCGCTTTTCCATAAACCCATCCGACAGGATTGATTTCTATCCCCAAGCCAATACGACCTTCCGAAGCCGCAGCGAATAGTGACGTGGCGCGTCCAGCAAACGGATCGAACACACAGTCGCCGGGCTTCGTGTGTTCCTTCACTGCCGCCGTTGCGAAGCTTACTGGAAACATGGCGTAGTATGGGCCTACGCCGGCCCAGCGGCTCGCAGCCGTTCCGTAACGAGATTCTTGTGTCTCAGCCTTCATTGTCCGCGTTGGCGCATGAGCGCTTGAGCCAGTTGCTTCAGAACTTTCTGGCCCAGATGCAGAGGGATGGACGCTTGCGCGTGTGCGCTCACAATCGGGCCGAGTGCATTCGGGAAACGAGAAGTCACCAGTTTGTCGAGCAGCGCGCAGACCGTTCCGAACTGTGGAAAAGCCGAGGGATCCTCACTCGCGAGCGAATCTTGTTCAGGCGTTAGAAAAGGAACGTTCGCCACAATCCGAGCGCCGCTCTTCGTCTTGTAGAAAAACTTCCGGCCAAAATACGTGTCCGCCCCGTATTGCTTCGTGCTGTCCGAGAAAATGATTCGTTCTTTGATGTAGCTGTCTGTTGGCAAGAAATATGACCCCGGCTGAAAGTGTGGGCTTCCATCCTCCCGTTTATCAATTTCCTCGAAATGAGCCACGAAGTTCCCGGACTTCTCTATGCCAACGATAATCAGGTCGCTGCCAGTTCTTGCGCGAATAGCTGTGTTCAAGCGTTGAAGCTCCCGACTGATTGCCGCGCTCAACCACGCTGGCGGGCCGAATATCGCCAGCGGCCCATCGAGGAAAAAGGCAATGGTGTTGAGGCGATCAAGCCAGTTGCGCTGTTCGAAGCAGCGCAACAAATGAATCATAAGCAGCCTTTCCCAAATGGTCATCACCAACCCAAAAGCTTCACCGTTACTCCCGGAATCATCGTTGAATCTCTCGTGTATTCGTAAAGCATCGGTCGGGAACAGGGGCTTTCGCCGTTCACAAGGGCATGTGCCGAGATTCGCACCGATTGACACTTCGCGATCACAATCGAGATGCGTGTAAGGACAGGCAATCGTGCCGGCAGGCTTGTGTGCGAGAAGCGCCTGGTAGGTGGCGAGCAGTCGCGTGTTGTCTTCTTCATCAACTATCGCGTCGTGGAGCAAATCAAACAGTGCTTCACGGAACGAGTCTTTCGCCGACACATGGTCGCGTGTGATGACGTTGCAGCCAGGGAGTGCGCAGGCATCGGACGACGGGTCTTCGGTGCGGCGGAAATCAATAGGATTTACAGGTCTATCCACATCCAGACGTTCTACCTCCGCAAGGTTCAAAATGACCGAGGCCACAGAACAGTAGCCCACTTTCGCGCCGGGATAACCGTTCCGAACATCAACTTCCGCGTGGCTGCCATCAATTGCCAGCACAAGAAAGGGCAGCGTTGAGCCGGCGGCAGGTGGAGCTTTGGGCGTCGCCCGTTCCATTACTGCGGACGGATCGAGCGGGCGAGATCGTCGGAGCAGTTGTTGAACGCGCTCTGACTCAACGATGCGTTTGAGCGGCTGGTAGTGGGCGTATTCTCCCTCGTAAGGCATAGCTCTTAGCCCTCTTGGATGCTGAAACGCTCCACTTGGATCGGCACGATATACGGATTTGACAGCGTCTTCATTCGGATGAACCCGCGGTCTTGCGCGCGTAAGATGCTGTTCTCGAAATCGGCGAAGTCGTAAAACTTTCGCAGCTCTCGTGTTTCATCGGTGTTGTTCAGGTGGCCGATGAACCAATTCGCCGTGTTCCGAAGGATGTTCTTCTGAATCGAAGACACCTCCTGTGTCGCATAGACGAGGCCGATTTGATACTTCGCGCCTTCTTTCGCCGTCCGAACCCAGATGTCCTTTAAGTCATCCTCTTTCGACGGAGGCAAGATGTTGTGAGCTTCCTCGACGTAGGCGAGAATCTGCGGTGGTTGCTGGCCTTGCCGGAACAAGTCCTTGTTTCGGTCGAAAATCTTTTGAATCACACGATCAGCCGCAGCCTTATTGATCTCCGCATCACCACTGGACTGGTCAACAATAACGAGACGGCCCTGCCGCAAGTGTTCGTAAATGTCATCGGCGTAATCAGAGGACGTGCTTGGCGTGTGCCGGTCCTTGACTCTGCCAATCTGGCGAGAGCCGTTCGGGTAGGCGAACAGTTCAAGAACTTTTCGGAGGTCGTCATCGGCCCACGAGCCACTGCTGCTGTTTTGGATGTAGTTCGAGTCGAATTGTGCAAATCCGGAAGTGCCGTCTTTAATGAAGTCGCGCAAGATTTGGCCGCATTGAGAAATTTCACCCCATGTCGGCTGGGGCTTATTCAACATCGTCGCGCAATTCGCGTATGTTTGTGGGTCTTCTCCTTGTCCGTTTCGCATCGCAGCCAACAAGTCTGCGTTAAATAATCCACGCGTCTGCGGCGAAAGATTAGTGGGCGGCGTATAACCGGCCTTGAAAAGCAGCGCCCGGTAAAAGAGCACACGACGATTGAATCGCGTCGTTGCTGACCGGTCGGTGGGATCGGGTGCTTCCAATTGCACGTCGCGAAAATTTGAAATGAACTTCGTCGTGTCGTTCGCAAGAAACCCGTTGATGATTTCTTTTCCAGTTTGCAGATTTTGGTCGAGATAAAAATTCAGCAACATGAGGATGCGACCGGGATCGTTTGGGTGAGCCGAAATCCCATAAGTGACCACATCGGCGCGCAACGTCTCTTGTTGTTGCGCTGGCGCGCACCGCCAAACATTTTTGATCGCGTTCGGATTTTCACCGCTCGTTGACGCATCTTGGACATTCTCGTTTGCGTATTCGCCATTTGGATCAAAAACAAGCTGGCCAATCCGCTGAGAGTCCGCAGCCGCCCAGCGAAGCGCGAAAATGGCCTTCAGGATAATTTTGGTGGTGTTGGATTTTCCGGAGCGCGTCATGCCGAACAAAGCCGTCTTCTGTCCCAGCAAGTCCGTTGGGGTAACAGAGACGGGAACGCTGGCCACTTGCTGAAACCGCCGGTTGGTTGATGCGTAACGAACGTGGCCAATATGCACCATCGGGATTCGCAGGCCAGCAAAGATGATCGGGTCACGGAAATTGACAATACGCTCCAAAACTTCGCCTCGTGGCTTGAAGACTTTTAAGCCTCGATTTGGGTAATAGTTGCTGATATCTGAGCCGAAGCACAGTTGCCAATTGGGGGCGGAGTCAGTTCCAGAGTCAGTCATGTAGAACGTGCCTATCACGCGGCATCGCACCCCTGCATAACTCAGCAGTTGATGAGTGGTCGCGTCCATCACAGCACGATCATCCCAATTCACGCCAACTTCGCCGCTCACCCGTTGTGCAGTTTCAACCCGAACCCGCTTTGCTTCTTCAGCGTTAGGAAGATCCGCGTGATCCATCACTCGAAGCAGAATCACCGATGCATCTTCAACCCTTGCGTCCGGTGTCGTTTGTGGATTCACACGCGATGCGACAAGAAAGCACAGCGCCGGAATTCCGCCGACTTGCTGCCTGTGGAAATCATGAATTTGAAGAATAGCTTCGCTGTAACCGAGCGATACGGCCTCTCCAACATACGCGCCTGCTTCGACAAGACCCCGCAAAATATGGTTCTTCAAACTTTAGCGTTGGGATTTTCATTGAGTGAAATCAGGTTAAGCGGATGCAAGACATGCAACTTTATCAGCAGCTTTTGGGATTGAGTGGGCCGTGGGAAGTGGGGCGAGTGACCTTGAAGCGGGAGGCGCAGGAGATTG
>SIBF01000019.1 GCA_009695275.1 Pedosphaera sp.
TGCGCAGGCTTCGTCGTTCGGGAAAAGTCGCTGGAAATCTGGAAGGGAGTGCGGGAACGGAAGATCGTCGCGTTGATGAATGTCCATGAACATGGTTCAGGCATCATACCCTCGATCATTGAGGGTAACAACCGGATAGGCATGCTTCAAACATGTAGTCTGTCATGCCCGTCACTTTGAACCCTGCGAGATGAGCGGCGAAGTCCGCGCACCAAAGCATCTGCGGCAGGATGATTCCCACTGCCGCCATGCTCGCCAAAAGACTGTTCTCCATCCAAACCGCCGCCAGGGTTAGAAAAAGGGCGATGTCGCAGAAGTAGAGAAAGTTCGTTGGGCCGTATTGCGTCCAATAAACAGGGACGAGTACCGCCATGAATGCGGTGCAGGCCAGTTTGACGACGAGTGGAATCTTGTGTCGGCGAAGCGCCGGGCATGCCTTGCCGCTAGCTTGTGATGGTTCCGTGAGTTGAGAGCTTAGTTTGCAAGTAATCGTATTTGTCATGGCGCGTTCATGTAGCGCGAAACATGACAAAGGCGTGAATCGATATTTTTGTGGAATGCATTGAGGTGATCTCGATGCACCAAGACAGGAATTTATTTCTCCCTGGCTTCACCGGCCGGTTTGATGCCTCGCAGGTGTTCATCAAACCAATCGGCGAAGGTGTCGATATCTTTGACGATGTCAGGCCATCCGTGGTCCTTGCCTGGCTTGACAATCAATTTCACCGGAGGCGCTCCAACTTCCTTTGCGCGTTTGACGAACATCTCGGCCTGGTAGATGGGGACAAGTTTGTCGGCGTCGCCGTGGATGATGAGTGTTGGAGACATCGATGATTTGATGAAATTCAATGGAGAAATCTCTTTTCCGTACGCCTGGCGGCTTTCGGCTGACGCTGAACGAACACCGAAGGCCGGCTGAAAGTTTGCCAGAGTTCCCACACCGACCGCGTCATCACCTTCCCGGCCCCAGTTGAGGAAATCAGCAGGCGGAAAGAAACAGGCGACGGCTTGAACAGCGCTGTTCTGGTGTTCGACCGGATCTTTCGCATCCGGTTTTCCCGGGCCGCCTTGTGTGCCCATCGTTAGCGAGAGGTGGCCGCCTGCGCTTGCACCCGTGATTCCGAACTTGTCCGGATTTACGCCCCACCTGGCAGCATTGTGCCTGACAAAACGCACTGCGCGATGAATGTCCTGGGTGATTTCCGGAATGATAAACCTCGGCTGAGAGCCGTGGACAATGGCGAAGACGACGTAGCCGCGATCCAGGAATGGCTTGTACATCGAGACGTTGATGGCTTCATGGCTTGAGAAAAAGCCTCCGCTGACCATAAAGAGAATTGCAGCACCGTTTTGCTTCGCTGGCTGAAACACGTCCAGAGTCAGCGCAGTACCGAACTTCCGGCCATAGACGACGTCTTCAGTGCGGGTGTAATCCTTCGCCGCGTCGGCAGCGTGGATAGGGGCAGTGAAAGCAATGAAGCAAGCGAGCAGCAGGGATGAGAGGTTCATGGAGGGATGATATTAGCCGTCGCCCACGAAAGATGCAATGGCTCATCAATCGTGGGAAACAGGGGAGTTCCGAAAAGCGGTTCAGCCCGAGTAGCTCGGATCAGCGCGCTGCCACCGCGTCAGTCTCTTACGATGTTCAAACGTTGAACTTGAAGAGCAGCACATCGCCGTCCTCGACGACGTATTCTTTGCCTTCCATCCGGTAGAGGCCTTTTTCGCGAGCGACTGCAACTGAGCCGCATTGGACAAGATCCTCGTAGCTCACGGTCTCGGCCTTGATGAAGCCGCGCTCGAAATCGCTGTGAATTACGCCAGCGGCCTTGGGTGCGGTGTCTCCCGCGTGAATCGTCCATGCGCGAACTTCCTTCTCGCCTGCGGTAAAGTAAGTGCGAAGGCCGAGCAGATGGTAGGTGGCACGGATGAGAGATCCCACACCGCTTTCTTCCACGCCGAGTTCTTTCAGGAAGGCTTTGGCTTCATCCGCCGAAAGATCAATCAGGTCGCTTTCGATTTGTGCGCTGATGAAGACGGCTTCGCAGGCAAGGTGCGTCTTGACGTAATCTCCGACTTTCAGGACGTGAGGATTTTGAGCGGCTGTCGCGAGGTCAGACTCCTTGACGTTGCACGCGAAGATCGTGGGTTTGTCGGTCAGTAGATAGAAGCCGCGTGCGATGATCTTTTCCTCCGGGGTGAGCTGCACTGTGATCCCGGGTTTGCCCGTGTTCAGGATGGGCTCGAACTTGGCGAGTACGGCATCCTCAACGGCGGCAAGTTTCTCTCCTCGTTTTACGTCTTTGGCGAGGCGTTCACGACGTTTGGTGACAGCTTCCAGGTCGGCAAGGACCAGCTCGGTGTTCACAGTCTCGATGTCCCGGACCGGATCGATGTTTCCGGCGACGTGATGAATATCGGCGTCTTCAAAGCAGCGAACCACCTGGACGATGGCATCAACCTCGCGGATGTGACTAAGAAACTTGTTTCCCAAACCCTCTCCAGCGCTTGCGCCCTTGACGAGGCCGGCGATATCCACGAACTCAATTGCCGCCGGAATCACGACGTGCGTTTTTGCGATCTTCTGGAGCACTTGCAAGCGGTCATCCGGCACGGTGACGATGCCGACGTTGGGGTCAATGGTGCAAAATGGATAATTCGCCGCCTCTGCCTTGCGCGTGCGGGTGACGGCGTTGAACAGTGTGGATTTACCGACGTTTGGAAGTCCGACAATTCCGGCTTTGAGCATAGGGTTTGGCTGATCTCAGATGAAAGTTGGCAATCGGATGGGATTTTAATCTTTGAAGTGGTCAAGTTTTGGGCTTCTCAGTTCCGGACTGTTGGGCCTCAGCGACCGCCTCGCGAATGAGTCGTTTGAACTGCTCGATACCTTCATCAAACGCGGCGGCGATGGGGAGCAAAGCAGTCTTTCGAATCTTACGCTTGAATGTCTTGAGGTTTGATTCCGCCACCGGCTCATCCATTTTATTAGCCACGACATAGCGGGGCTTTTCGAGGAGCGCCGCATCGTAATGCTCAAGTTCACTCAGGAGCTGTTTGTAATCATCCCAAGGCTGCCGTCCGTCGGTGCCTGCCATGTCGAGAAGGATGACGAGGATTTTGCAGCGTTCGATGTGACGCAAAAAGGAGTGGCCAAGGCCGACGTTCTCGTGCGCTCCCTCGATCAATCCGGGCACGTCGCACACCGTGAGGCGATGCCAGTCGGAATACTCGACGATGCCGATCTGCGGCGTGAGAGTGGTGAAAGGATAAGCGGCAACCTTCGGACGGGCTTTCGAGATCGCGGCAAGAAGCGTGGATTTGCCGGCGTTCGGGTAACCCACAAGGCCGACTTCCGCGATGATATGAAGTTCCAGGAGGTAATCACCTTCATGGCCGGTTTCGCCCGGCTGGGCGAAACGTGGTGTCTGGTGGCGCGCCGTGGCAAAGTTTCGATTGCCGAGCCCGCCACGGCCTCCCTTGCACAATACAAACCGTTGCCTGTTTTGGGTAAGGTCGGCGACAAGTTCAGCGCCTTCATGGTGATCTTTGGAAGGTTTCTCGGTTTCAATCTCGGCTTCCAAGTCTATTTCCATCGCTCGCTCGTCGCCCTGATGGCGTATCACGTGGCGCTGGCCTGTCGCCAGCTGGAGGGGGCTGCGCTTCGGAACGGGTTCCTCCTCTTCTTCTGCCTCCTGCACTGAATCGTCAACCGGCGGGTTCGTGCCTGGAAGTTTCCAGACGAGCGTGCCACACGGAACTTTGACGATGAGATCTTTTCCAGCATGGCCATCCATTCCCTTGCCCATCCCACCCTCACCCTCCTTCGCGATCAATCTTGGAGTATAGAACTGATTGATCAGGTTGTTGAGATCATGATCCGCTTCGAGGATCACATCGCCCCCACGACCCCCATTACCGCCGCTGGGCCCGCCTTTGGTGATGAACGCTTCGCGATGGAATGCGACGCATCCCTTTCCACCGTGACCGGCGCGGGCATAGACTTTGATCTCGTCGATGAACATTTCTGATGCGTCTGCTTTGCTTCCACTATTGCCAAACTCGCCGCCGACCAGGGCTGCTCATCCGGGCTTCGACAAGTGCCGCTGGCTTGAATACATTATTGCAATCAGTGCTCAGAAAGCAAAAAGGCGAGGCCGGTCCGGCCTCGCCGCGAGATTCATAGTCCTGTGACTAATTATTGGCTGAAGCCATCTGGGGTACAATGTTGACCCGGCGGCTGTCCTTGTCGAACGCAACTTTCCCGTCCACCAAGGCGAACAGAGTCCAATCCCGGCCGGTGCCGACGTTCTGACCGGCTGTGAATTTAGTCCCACGCTGGCGAACGATGATGCTGCCGGCAGTCACCACTTCTCCACCAAATCGTTTCACGCCGAGCCTTTTGCTGGCGCTGTCGCGCCCGTTGCGGACGCTTCCCTGACCTTTCTTATGTGCCATAACTGCCTGAGCTTAAAGTTTGATTTCCTTGATCTTGACGACCGTCAGTTCCTGACGATGTCCCACTGTGCGGTGATAACCTTTGCGGCGTTTCATCTTGAAGGCGATCTTCTTTTCACCGCGCTTGTGCTCGACGACGTCGGCAAGCACGCTCGCGCTCGCAACTGTCGGAGACCCCACGAGAATTTTGCCGTCGCCACTGACGAGGAGCACCCGGTCAAACGTCACCGGCTGTCCTGCGGCGACCTCGAGCCGTTCGATTTCAAGGGTGACGCCCGCGGTCACACGGTACTGTTTGCTGCCTGTTTCAACTACTGCGTACATAGGTTCCTTTTCAAAAGGGTCCGAATAAGACCAAACCGTGGTGGCAGTGTCAATGACTCATTTCAGGTGATTTTGTGCCGAAAGTGTTCGTTTCTCGGAAAACCGAATTTTAGGATTTCCTCGCTCAAGTTTCGACTCCGGAGTATGGGTTTCGGAGATGGATTTATCGGTGGAGTCATGAGAATTCTGGTTACATGCGGTCCGGGCTACGAGCCGATAGATGAGGTTCGGAGGATTACCAATTTTTCCAGTGGCAGGCTTGGCATCCGCCTCTCGAACGCGTTTGCGGCTCGTGGTTGGGAGGTCACTTGTTTCAAAGGCGAACAGGCTGCTTGCGTCGAACCAATTGTCAGTGCGGAGGTGCGAATGTTCTCCACCAATTCAGATCTGGCCCGCCAGCTGGAGGAGCAGGCCCGCACGACGCAGGTGGACGCGATTTTCCATGCTGCCGCGCTGTGTGATTTTACGATCGATTCCGTTTTGGATGAGTCTGGTCGCCTCGCGCGTTCCGCGAAGTTTTCCACCACAGAAGGCCGGCTGCATCTCGTTCTGAAGCCAGCGCCGAAGATTCTGCCCCTCTTGCGTTCGTGGTTTGGAAAAGCGCGCGTTGTCGGCTGGAAGTATGAATTGATTGGATCAGTCGAAGAAGCCCTGAGCAAGGCGCAGCGGCAGATCATGGAGTGCCAGAACGACGCGTGTGTGTTGAATGGAAAGGCTTACGGCAAGGGCTTTGGACTTTGCCTGCCCGACGGCGAAGTCAGGAATTACTTGGATGACCGGGATCTGGCGACGGGCCTGATCGAATGGCTGGAAGCCGCGCCGAGCGGCTGAACCCGGCTCAAATCAACAAGCGCGGGTTCTGTTGGAGCTGTCGAGCGATCGCGAGGAATGCTTTCGCCGGCGCTGTGGATGGGTGCGACACGACGATCGGCACACCTGTGTCACCGCCGACCCGGATTTCGGTGAAAATCGGGATTTCGCCGAGGAAAGGAATTTTGAGTTTTTCCGCCATGGTCTTGCCACCACCATGTCCAAAGATTTCAAACCGCTCACCGGATGGCGTGGTGAAATGGCTCATGTTCTCAATGATGCCCAGAATGGGAACGTTCACTTTTTCAAACATGCCGATACCCTTGCGCACCACACCTAGAGAAGCCTCCTGGGGTGTCGTCACGATGACGCCCCCATCCAGGGGCACGGTCTGACAAAGGGAGAGTTGCGCGTCGCCCGTGCCAGGAGGCAGATCAACCAGGAGATAATCCAGTGTTCCCCATTCCACTGCAGTGACGAACTGCTGAATGGTTTTCATGATCATCGGTCCGCGCCAAATGACGGGAGTATCGCCGTCGAGCAAGAAACCCATGCTCATGAGCTTCACACCGTGGTTGGAGGGCGGAACCAGTTTCTCCTGCTCGTTGACGGTCGGTCGTTGATGAACGCCCATCATCAGCGGAATGCTCGGGCCGTAAATGTCGCAATCAAGAAGGCCCACGCTTGCTCCCAGGTGTTGAAGCGCACAAGCCAGATTGACCGAGGTGGTTGACTTGCCTACCCCCCCTTTGCCGCTCGCCACGGCGACGATCCGATTGATGCCAGGCACTTTCGTCTGATTGGACCACGCAGCCTGTGGAGCGCTGGGGCGGGTTCCATCCGCAGGCAGTTTAACGTCCACGAACACACCCTTGATTCCTGGAATCCCCTGAATCGCGCGACTGGACTCAGCCTTCACTTGTTGCGCAATTTCCGGCGTGCCGGAAGTGAGTTGGATTTCGACACTCGCTGCGCCGTTCGCCACCGCAATCTGTTTTACCAGCCCAAAGGAGACGATGTCCCGTGAATAGCCCGGGTACTTGACCGATGCGAGGGCTTGTTTGATTTCAGATTCGGTTGCCATGGATCGAAAAATGAGTCTCTACTGCGAGTTGCTGGAAAGATGGACTGCAACTAATGAGCGGCCTTCCCCGAAACAGCCGCCGCATGTTCTGAGAAAGACTTTCCTCGACCGGTAGGTTTAATGACCGAGTCAATGATCCCTTTTTCAAATTCATCCCACATGGGTGACATGCCGCGAAGTTTTTGAACGATTTTCTGAAAGCTCTCAACAACGTAATCGACCTCTTCCTCCGTGTTATCCTTGCCAAGGGTCATGATGATGTTGCCTTGCGCAAGCGCGTGGTCGAGACCGATGGCCGCGAGAACGTGTGAAATCTTCAGGGATTTGCTGACGCAGCTCGACCCGCTCGCCACCGCGATCCCATTCATGTCGCAAAGTAGCAATTGCCCCTCGCCTTCGATGAACTCTGTGCTGAGGTTCAGGTTCGTGCTGATCCGCTGCGGTCCGGGCTCCGGCCCGTTGAGTTTGATGTAAGGAATGGTCTTCTTCAGTCCTTCCCAAAGGCGTTTCTGTAGCATTGCGGTGTGCGCAATTCTGGTTGGCATCTCGCGCATGGCGATCTCCGCTGCCAGTCCGCCGCCGATGATCGCAGGAACGTTTTCAGTTCCGGCGCGCCTTCCGCCCTCCTGCACTCCGCCATGCTGGACGCCAACGAGACGCGCGCGGCGGTTGCGATAAAGGACGCCAACACCCTTCGGTCCGTAAAATCGATGCGGCGTCAGTGACAACAAGCTGATGCCCATGGTCTGCACATCGATCGGCAGCCAACCCGCGCTCGCGACGGCATCCACGAAAAACGGGATTCCCTTCTCGGTCGCGATCTTCCCGATTTCCTGGATCGACTGAATCGTTCCTATGTCGTGGTTCGCGTAATGCACACAGATCAGGGTCGTCTTTTCGGTGATTGCGGCGCGGACATCAGCAGGATCAGACCACCCGACCGGATTGACCTTCACTTTGGATGTAGTGAACCCGTGCTTTTCGAGGAACTCCACCGAACTGAGGACGGCTGGATGTTCCGTTTCACTGACGACAATGTGATTCCCCTTGCGCTGATTGGCATAGGCCACGCCTTTGACGGCCAGATTGACGGCTTCAGTTCCCCCCGAGACGAAGAGAATGTCGTCCACCGATTCAGCGTTGATCAAGGTGGCGAACTGGCTTCGAGCCTTGGCTATCGCGTCTCGGACACGCAGCCCGTGCTGATGAAGCGAGGATGGATTGCCAAAGACTTCTGTGAAGTAAGGACGCATCGCCTCGAACACCTCGGGCAACACAGGCGTGGTGGATTGATGATCTAAAAAAACGTGGCGCATGACTGAAAATCCACGGGGTCAGCGGCCCGACGCCTTGACCACCGTGGATAAAATTAGCTCGACCTCTGCGTTAAACGGCCATCGGCTGAAGCTGAGGCGTGCGGCTGGCGGTATGAAGCAAAGGATGCTTCTTCTGGTAGTCCTCGAGCGCAGCCTTCAGAGCTTCCTCGGCCAGGACAGAACAGTGAATCTTCACTGGCGGCAGACCTCCAAGGGCGCTGACCACTTCCTGGTTTGAGAAACTCATGGCTTCCTCAACCGTTCGGCCCTTGATCAACTCGGTGGCCATGCTCGAACTGGCGATGGCGGAACCGCAGCCAAAGGTCTTGAAGCGGGCATCCTCAATCTTTCCGTCTTTGATCTTGAGGCTGATCTTCATGATGTCTCCGCAGGCAGCTGCTCCAACTTCGCCAATTCCATCCGCGTCCTTCAGATCACCCATATTTCGGGGATTCATGAAGTGGTCCATTACTGTCGAATTATATAGTGTGTAGGTGTCGCTCATGGTTCAAGTTCAGGTTAAGAGTTTCATGCTTTTTTCAGGTGTTCCGCAAAAAATTCATTTCAAAGCTGCCAGTTCTAGCTTGCGTGTGTGCCTCGTTTTGGCCGGAAGAGTGGCTTCGGTAGCGACAAGGTCGGCCAATGTCGTCCCCGAGAACACGTCTCTCACCCGGTCCTGCGCCCGTTCGAACAAGCCGCAAAGGGCGCATCCTTCCATGTGTTCGCAGTCTGGGACATCCAGTTGGCACCGTTGCAGAGCTATCTTGCCTTCGATCGCTTCGATGATTTCCAAGACCGTGATTTCAGATGGCTTTCGAGTGAGGGCGAAACCGCCGCCAGCTCCCCGGTACGATCGAACCACGCCTGCTTTGACCAGGCTTTGAAAAATCTTGGCGAGAAAACTCTTGGGGATTTCCTCTTCGCGGCTGATGTCATCGATCAAAGCCATCCGGGCTGCCCCTCGACGGGCCAGATGAAGCAACCCCAGAACTCCGTATTCGCCTGCTCGCGTAATCTGCATTTTGATTTCGGACTAAAATTGTCCTGTTGCTCTTGAACTTATGCGAGCACGGAAGCCTGTCAAAGATTTTTACGGCAATTCTGCATAAATCATCGGGCCGTGGCCCTGGGAACGCGACGACTTTGAATCAGCAACAAGGACAGGCCACCGAGGAATATCGCCCCGCTGACCACCTGTCCCGTGGTTACCCCCCCCAGAACACGAGAAGAATAGTCGCCTCGGAAACTTTCTACAACGGCACGCAGGATGGCATAAACGATCAGATAAACTCCAAAAACCTGGCCGTCGAATTTCTTTCGGCGATGGAACCACTCGAGAGATGCCCAGAGCAACAGGTTCAGCGCTGACTCGTAGATTTGTGTTGGATGGACGCCGGCACCGCCAGTAGCGTGGTCCTTCGGAAAGTGGATCGCCCAAGGCAGGGAACAGGCTCGACCGTAACAACAGCCAGTCATCAGGCAACCGATCCGGCCAAACGCATGTCCGAGAGCAATGCTTGGGGCAAGCGCATCTCCGAATTTCCAGATCGGGATCTTGTGCTTACGCGTGTAAAGGATCGTCCCCACCGACGCTCCGATCAATCCGCCATAAAAGACCAGGCCACTGCGGAACTTGAAGATTTCAGTAAAAGGCAGGCCGGCGAATTCCTGCTGCCAGTGAGTGAACACGTAGTAGCCACGTGCACCAATGAGAGCTCCAATTATCAGCCAGGGAGCGACGCCAGTAACAGAATCACCTGACAAACCGTCTCTGGGCCCGCGCCGCGCCGCAGTCCAAAAGCCCAGTAGAAAACCGGTGGCCGCAAGAATGCCGTACCAATAAATTGTGAGAGGTCCGAACTGAAAGGCGATGCCATGCACTTGTGCCCAAAATGTAAGGACGGTTTGCGTCAGTGACAAGGTCAGACGCGCTCAGACGGGTTCAACTCCATCAGAAGTGACTATCGGGGTTGGACCAGAGGAGGCGGAGAAGGTTTGTTTTCTCCCTTCGGGGCCGATCTAATCATCGTTTCAGGCAACGGTGGAAGATTAGCTGGAGGGAGAACCGTTGTGACGTTTTTCCACATTTGGCGATCTTTTACAGACAGCCTCTTCCAGCGTTCGAGCGTGTCAATGAACTGATCAAGGTTCTGTTCCGGCATTTCGAACATCTTTGGGACTGATTCCAGGCAGGCAGCTCTTTCGGCTGTAGGAAGTTTGTCGAATGCCTTGATAGACTCCTCGGCCTGACGACGCTGCTGTTCTGGAAGGTTCTCCAGAACTTTCGCCCGTTCCTTGGTGGAGAGTTCAAAAAAGCGAATAGATTGGGATGAAATTCGCTGGCGGCGCTCCGGTGACAGGGCCTTCCACTCGGTCAGTTTGTCCTCCCATGATTTTCGAAGGCTCTCCGGCAGTGTGGGTAGAACCTTTTTGCGCTCGGCGGTGGAGAGTCCGTCAAGCTGCAAGACGTAGCGGACAGTCCGCTCGTTCTGCAGTACCTCCTGCTGGAGTTCTTGTGGAAGTCTGTCCCACCGCTGCAATTTCTCGAGCACAAGCTGTCGATCCTTTTCAGGCACCGCAGCCACGGCTGGCTGCCGGACTTCCGGACGCACCTTGACCAGTTCGAGCAGGTAATATCGGCTGCGCATGGAAATCAGTGCCACTTCCCGATCTGCAGGTGTCATCGATTCCAACCGACTGAGCTCCGTGCGGAGGAACTTCCGGTGTTGATCAGTCTTCGATGCGAGAATCGTGTCCCGCTCTTCGGGTGTTCCCGTGAGGAGCCGGTCGAATAGATCCAGCTTCTCCTTCACGCGCATAATTGGGGCGTTCGCGGGCTGGGAGGCAGCGGGCTGCTCCGTTCTTGCTCGCACCGCAGGAGCTGTGATGACGGCTGGCTCAGCGGTTTGACCGAGTCCGCTGCCAATGCCAGCCAGGCAGCAAAGGAGCCAGATTGGGCAGTCTTTCCGCATCATTCTGGTCTTCAATATGCGCATGACGATCATTTCATCGCATCCATCAAGTCCGTTTCCTCCACGGCACTGTGCAGAGCAACCTGCTTGAACCCTTCAATGGCGGAGAGGTCCTGCAACACTTCGAGCGTAGGTTGGACCACGCTGGCCAGGCTGGCGATGCTCTGCGCAAGATCACGCCTCACGAACATCTGGTACTGCTGATACGAGAGGAAACCCACGGCCAGAAAGCTGGCCATAATCGCGAGTTTTCGCCCCCACACCAGATGTGCGAGCGAGTCCCACCACCGGGCGGGACGGGAGCGATGGGCAGCGCGCCGCTCCAGTTGGATACGTTCCATGACCCGGCTGGTGAAATTGGACGGCACAGGCGCGTCCGGCAGTTCATCGAGCAACCGGTTCATGACGATTTCAATGTCAAGGTGTGCCCATTCTTCGGGTTGTGATTCAACGCCTGGATTCCAGCCGGTCAGTCCATTCGAGCCCTGCTTGCGCTGAGGTTCAGGCTTTTGGAGTTTGCTTCTATCGTGGCTGTTCATTTCGCTTTCCATTCAAAACCAACTGGTGGCTAAAGTTGCTTCACCTTTTCACCGCTCCACGCTCCCGTTCGGAGGTATGGTTTCAATTTCTGCTTGAGCGTTTCCCTTGCGCGATGGATGAGCGACTTCGTAGCGGACATGGAGCACCCCAGAACTCCTGCAATTTCCTCGTAAGACAACTCTTCCTCGCGACACAGAAGGAGGGCGGTGCGCTGCGTCTCCGGCAGCTCACAGATCGCTTGTTCGACCTTTTCAAAAAGCTCGCCCCTGAGCAGCGCGTCTTCCGGCGCGATCGCCTTCGCGTCGAGGTACTGCCGTTTGGGCATGTCTTCGTCTTCCGACAGGCTGGCATCCATCGATTCCGCGGGATGGCGCGAGCGGCGACGGATTTCGTTCAGGCACAAGTTGCGGGCAATCGTGAACAGCCATGTCGAGAACTTGGCGGTTACCCGGTAACGACCGGCTGCTTTGTACGCTTGGATGAATACATTTTGCGCCAGGTCTTCGGCTTCCGTCGCGTCAGTCAGGGTTCTAAAAATGATATTGATGACCGGCTGCTTGTACTTCTCGACCAGTTGCTCAAAAGCAGCAACGTCGCCCTGAGTGACAAGCAGCATCAGGGCGGCATCCGGGTCCAGTTTTTCGCTCGGGGCGGCAGCCATTCGATAGCACTCTAGCAAACACCGCCGCTGGCACAAGTTGCGCGGAAAGTTGGGAAATTCCTCCGACGCTTGCACCGCCCCGGGTCACTGCTACTTTCAACCGCGTCATGCCGACGCTGCTCGAACGTATAGAAGACAACGCCTCAAAACGGTTGCCGCTCCCGCCTGATCACCATCCCAAGCAGGAGTTGGCGCGCTACAAGAATTTCCTTAAAGTCGAGGCGCACCGGCTCAAGATATTTCACCGCGGAGGCGGCGGAGGCGTGGAAATCTGCCGGTCACGAGCCCATGTGCTTGACCTGCTGATCACTCACGTCCTCGAGGCGGTGAAGCAAACTGTGAAAGCCGACAAGAGTGTCAATGCGCCATTGGCCATCGTGGCCACGGGAGGCTACGGTCGTGGTTTGCTCAATCCGAGCAGCGACATCGACATCATGTTCCTTCACGGAGGGGAACTTGTTTCCCACGGCAAACCCAAGCCATTCATGACGGCGCTGATGGATGGCCTTCTGCTGACGCTATGGGATGTGGGACTCAAAGTCGGACATTCCGTGCGAAGTGTCGAGGATTGCGTGTCGGTCGCCAACTCTGACATGCAGTCGAAGACTTCGCTGATCGAGGCCCGCCTGGTGACGGGTGACGCGGACCTCTTTGACCGGATGCAGCGCGTGGTGATTACCCGATGTGTGCGGGGCTTCGAGGATGCGTACGTGGCATCGCGCATTCACGATCAGGAAGCCAGGCGGACGAAGTTTGGAAAATCCGCTTACATGCAGGAGCCCAACATCAAGAATGGCAGCGGAGGCTTGCGCGATTACCAAAATCTCCTCTGGATGATGTTTTTCAAAAGCAGGGCGAGGAGCATCCTGGAGCTGGAGCAACAGGAGATGGTCAGTCCCACGGAGCGAAAGCAACTGGACGCGGCGCACGATTTCCTCCTCCGGGTCCGCAACGACATCCATTACCAGGCCAATCGCAGTGGCGATGTGTTGAGTCGCGCCTTGCAACCGGCCATCGCCCACAATCTCGGTTACACGGACAGGTCTCCCAGCAAGCGTATCGAGAAGTTCATGCGAGATGTTTACACGCACATGCGGAACATCTATCTCATCACGCGCACGGTTGAGCAACGCCTTGCGCTCATTCCCCAGCCATCGAAATTGGGCACGCTTCGCGGGCTCATTCACCGGGGCCGGGACCGAACGGTGAAGCAGACGGTGGATGGTTTTCAAATCGTCGATGATTGCATTTGCGCGATTTCGCCCAGGATTTTCAAAGAGCAACCGCGGCGCCTGATGAGGGTATTTCTGCACGCCCAGCAGCGCGCGCTGAAGATTCATCCTGACCTGACTCAGATGATTCGCAACCAGGTGGGGTCGGTTCACCGCGAGTTTCTCAATGACCCTCACGTCCATGAGACTTTTCTCGAGATCCTGGGGCAGCGGGGCAACGTTGCTCCCACGCTCCGGGTGATGCATGACGTGGGATTGCTCGGTAAATATCTTCCGGAGTTCGGGAAACTCACCTGCCTGGTTCAGCATGAGTTTTATCACCAGTACACGGCCGATGAGCATACCCTCCTATGTGTTGAGATGCTGGATCAGATTCCAGAGTCCAAGGAACCTCCGTTCAGCAACTACACCGAGCTGCTTCAAAAGATTGAGCGTCCGTTTTTGCTTTACCTTGCGTTGCTCCTCCACGACTCAGGCAAGGCCGTGCCTGGCAAGGATCACCACCTGGCCAGCGCGCGTCTGGCACTTACCGTCGCCAGACGCCTCGGGCTTGACGGTGCCATCGCTCACGCATTGTGCCTTGTGGTGGAGCACCACCAGTTGATGGCCCAGATCTCTCAACGCCGTGATCTGGATGATCCATCCGTGATCCGCAACTTCGCCACTCTCATCCAGTCCACGGAAAACCTCGCGCTACTGACATTGCACACGTTTGTGGATTCGCAGGGCACAGGCTCGGGTTTGTGGAATGGATTCAAGGATTCGCTCCTCTGGATGCTCTACCACAAGACTCAAGCCGTCTTGACCGGCACCGGAGACTTCTTCAGTGCCGAGGAAAAACAGCGCGAGCTGCTGGCAGAGGAAGTTCGGAAAATCATGCCCAAGAGCTTTGGCGAGGATGAACTGAACGCTCACTTTGAGCACCTGCCGTCCCGCTACTTCCAGATCCACGGCGCCAGGCAAGTGTTGTCGCATCTCATAATTGCTCACCAGTTCATGCACCATCAGCTTGCCGAGGATGACAAGGCGCTGGAACCGGTGCTTCATTGGCACAATGAGCCAGATCGCGGCTACACTGCGCTCACGATCTGCACATGGGACCGGACCGGCCTCTTTTCAAAGATCGCCGGCAGCCTCGCCGCCGCAGGCCTCAACATTCTTAGTGCCCAGATTTACAGCCGGACTGACGGCATGATTCTCGATACTTTTCTCGTGACAGGCGCCAAATCGGGCTCGTTGGCGAACAAAGCCGAGAAGGAAGAATTTGAGAGGCTTTTCAAAGCAGCGCTTACCGGCGTAGTGAATCTCCCGGCGTTGATGGCACGACAGCGCTCGGTGCTTGGCGCTCAATCGGTGGTCGATGAAGATCGTATTCCCACCCGGATTCGTTTCGACAATGAGACTTCGGATTACTACACAGTGCTCGAAGTGGAAACGGAGGACCGTATCGGGCTTCTTTACGTGATTTCGCAGACGCTCTCCGACCTGCACCTGGATATTGCCATCGCCAAGATTGCCACCGAGAAAGGCGCGGCCATCGACAGCTTCTACATCTCGTCGCAGGACAGCCGCAAGGTGACCTCACTCGAGCACCAAAATTTCATTGCGGACCAACTGTCTTCAGCCATCGCCAGCCTTGACACCGCAGGTCCAGGATGATCGATGCTTCACGTGCTCCGGCACACAAGTAATTTTTGGATTCTTTGGGCGGGGATTCTCAAGTCCTCACAAGAACATGATCGATCCAAGCCGGGAATGTCCTGATCAATCCAGGCACTTGCAGGTGTTTGTTCGCGCTCAACTGACGTTGCCAGGTTCAATGAGTTGCGCTCTGCATTGAGTTTCTGCAGCCTCCAGACGCATGGTGGAAACCTGGCAATTACTTCAATCCGGTGTCTGTGCCTCCGCCTGGAACATGGCTTGGGACGAGGCATTGCTCGAATCTGCGGTTACTCGGAGCGATCCGGTAGTGCGCTTCTACGGCTGGAGAGAAGCCGCGGCCACTTTCGGATACTCCCAGCGCTTCGCAGATGTGTCGCGCTGGACGACGTTGCGCCCGCTCATTCGCCGCCCCACTGGTGGTGGACTGGTGCTGCATGATTCAGATTGGACTTACAGCGTCGTCATTCCACCGTCACATTCCTGGTATCAACTTCGGGCAGCCGAAAGTTATCAGCGAATGCACGAATGGATTCGTGATGCCTTCGCCAGAATGAACCTCGTGACCGAGTTGTCACCGGGCTGCCACAAAGATATTCCGGGACAGTGTTTCGCAGGCGCGGAGAAGTTCGACGTGCTTCGCGCTGGACGAAAGATCGCTGGTGCCGCTCAACGTCGGAACAAGGATGGCCTGCTGATTCAAGGCTCGGTCCGGGTTGAACCCTCACAAGCCGACCGCCGGTCGTGGGAAAAGGCAATGTGCGACGCAGTGCCCGCTTCAATGCCAGTTACATGGCAGAACTTCGAGCCGGACCAATCGCTGCTTGAACATGTCCGCCGGCTCACGACCGGGAAGTACGAGCGCCGCGAGTTTAATGAATCCCGGTGATTCTGGAGCGCGTGACATGGCCCCCATGCGTTTCCAGTTTGGTGCGCTTCTCGATGAGATCCTCGATCGCCAGCAAGTGTTCCCACTCGCTGCGACGGGAGGCGGAAGGTGACGAACTGGATGAGTCCGGAGAAATCGCAGTACGGCAGATAGCCGCGCTCGTGCCAGCCGAGGAAACCGAAGGCGCGCTCCTCGTCCATAAGTTTAATGGAGCCAGAGCGACTGAGCGGTCGCGGAGCGGCTGTCCAAATCGAAACGGCGCAGGCTGTTGGCTCCGCTGAAGTGGTCAAGTGCTTCGTCCGATTGTGAGAAATCGCGAAAGTCCCTCTACCAATCGTGTGTGGCGCTCGCGTGAGATGCAGCCGAGAACACCAAGAAAACGGTCGGCTGGCATGGTAGTCAGGAAGCCAAGAGGGATGCCTGAAGCCGATTTCAAGCCGCTACCACCAAAGTCCGGGTGTGACGACTCGATGATCTCATCGGAACCGAGAACCTGCTGATGAAGCTGCGAACTGACGCCACAACTGAACCAATCTCCAAATGGAGGCATGCGCCGCAGAAGAATCGCCGGGCGGGGCTTGAATCGTCCGTCCGCCTGCGGCAGCGGATTGGATTATATGATCCGCGCTGGCTGGCCTTCGGGTTGAACATTCCCGGCGCATCGAGCACGCCCGCCGTTCCGGAAAATGTGACGGCGATCAGCTACGGTCTCCGCCAGATCCTGGCCTCATGCGATGCCTCGCCGAACGCGACGCATTACCGCTTCTTCACGCTGGCGAATCTGGAGCAACCGGAACCGGTGTTTGCGGGCAACTCTCCTACACAATCTCTCGTGATCTCGGATTTCGAAGCAGGTCAACCATATCAAGTGTTCGTCTCCGCCGCGAATTCGGCGGGCGAAAGCGATCTCAGCGAACCGGCTGAGGTGACACCGCAAGCGCTGGCAGCGGCGGCGTTAGGACAATTCGACGGTACAACAAAACAACAGGCAGAGCGGCCCGGGTGGGCCGCTCTGTTTTTTTGTACGCAACGAAAGAGCGCGGTGAGATCAATCGCGCTCGTAAAATTCTGGATAGAATCGGGGAGATTTCGTTACACCCATCCGGTAAGTGAGATGCCTGACTTTTCAGACGTTCCATCCCTCAGCGGTAAACATCCTTGCGATGTCTGACGCGCTGGATCTCGACCAGACGTGAGTCAGTGAAGACTTCGTAAACGACACGGTAATCCCCAACGCGAATTCGGTAGGTTCGTTCGGAGCCGGAGAGCTTCTGAGAACCATGAGGAAGAGGGTCAAAGGCGAGCAGTGTGACAGCGGCGATAATGCGCGCGACTTCCTGATTCGGCAAACCACGGATGTCCTTCTTGGTCGAGTTGCGCCACTGGATGCTAAAGTTTTCCATCACACTTCAGTTCGGCGATGAATTGGTCGTGTGGGATGACAGGCTCATCCCGGCGCTCGGCAACGACGGCAAGGTCGTCCAAGTCTTCGAGAAGTTTCTCATACTCGCCAATCGGGAGAACAACGGCCGTGCGGTCGCCGTGTTCGTCGGTGAGGTATTGCAAGGTCTGGCTCATGGACGAAAAGTTACGGCGTTCGTCTCGCTATGTCGAGATGGGGGATTCCGTGGATCGTATCAAGTGTTCGTCTTCGCCGCGAATGCAGCAGGCGCAAGTAATCTCAGCGAACCAGCGGAGGCGGCGCCTCTGGTGCTGGCAAACGTGGCGAAAGGAAAATAATTTCTGGGAAGCTCGTGACTGGTTCCCGGAGCGAAACCCGGAGCAGGCTTGTTTGGCTGCTCCTGCATTTTCTTTTGGCTTTCTGTTGATTTGTGTGGAGCGCGGCTGTGCCTCAGGCCAGTGGCAGGGCTGCGACTGGTGCTTCACACACAGTCGCGCTCCACTGAATTGATAACCGGCCGCTACCTCATTTTTCGTTGCCCGCGGCGGGGAAACCACGAAGGCGCAAAGACGCGCAAGGATGCAAGCGGGGCAGAGCGACGAGGTTGGGGGCAATGAACCCCACTTCTTCACAAGCCGGAGGGAGCCGCGTTTGTGATTGTGTAGGTCCGCTGAGCACCTCTGAAATCCTCTACGACAGCTTTTCCCTTGAAGCGGAGATCAAACAACTTATTTGCAACACTTGGACGCAGAACCACGTTGGTAACTGTGATTTCGTACACAGGCAGATTTTTGTCCCTACCATCTTCCCGGTCAGGAGCAAACGCAGTGAAAGCATATGCAATCGGGAACATCTCACCCAGGAAGTTCGTTCTTCCGAAGGAACGATAGATCGCGGCAAGTGCTCTCTTTTCGCTTTCAGTGGATTTATCCACAGCGCGTCCGTTGTCCAAAGTCTCATTCCACTTTCCGGCCTCATACTGGCACCTGATCACCGCCGCTAGATGGCTGTTCGGTGCGATCAGTTCCCATTCGCTCCGGACGAAAGGCTTTTGACTGACCTCTCGGTCAGGATGCCACAGCGGGTGGAGCAGCCCCTTTGTCCCTGCAGGCAAGTAAAGCTGTCCCGCAAATCCTACGAACACGGCGTGCGCCGCCGAAGGGCTGTCAACGGGCACCCTGCGATGATCCACCATTACGTACCCATCATTTGAACCTCCGGGCATATGACGCTTGTTCCAGTACTGCATGGAAACCAGGTTCGAAGACTGACAGATTTGCACCATTCGCCGCATTTTAGTGGATGGAATCTCCTCAAATTCCATCGCCCAGGAGCTGTTGCTGACCGTCAGAGTAAAATCATAAACGAACCGGCCTGTCCCCAAAGTGGCAAAATAGAAGGCTTGGCCTGTGACAGTATATCGTGCGTCGCCTTTGATCCCGTTTGAGGCGGCTACAGAATCCCGCAATGGCGCGAAAAGCCCACACAGGAGTGTCAGCATAAATTTCACGTGGAATGACATTTTTCCAAGTTACCGCTAAGAGCCGCCCATCAGGAGAGAATTTCTTTGGCGACATTTCCCTTCACATCGGTCAGCCGATAATCGCGTCCGGCGTAGCGATAGGTGAGTTGCTTGTGGTCCAGACCAAGCAGGTGGAGAATCGTGGCGTGAAGGTCGTGCATGTGGACTTTGTTCTCGACGGCGCGATAGCCGTAGTCGTCGGTCGCTCCGTAGGAAAAGCCCGGTTTCGCTCCTCCGCCTGCCAGCCACATCGTAAAGCCGTGGGGATTGTGATCGCGCCCATCCATGTTGCCCTGCGCCGTGGGAGTGCGTCCGAATTCGCCGCCCCAGATGACAAGTGTGTCTTTCAGGAGCCCGCGTTGTTTGAGGTCCGTCAGCAGCGCGGCGATGGGTTGATCGACTTCACGCGCGTTGCGCTCGAGATCGCGTTTGAGGTTGACGTGTTGATCCCACTTGAACGCGTGGTTGACCTGGACGAAGCGGACGCCCTTCTCGGCGAATCGCCGCGCCAGCAGGCATTGCCGCCCGAAGTTATCGGTTGGAGTCTGGTTGATGCCGTAGAGCTGGAGCGTCGCTTCTGATTCATCGGTGATGTCGGTGAGCTTCGGCGCTTCGGTTTGCATGCGGAAGGCGAGTTCATAGGACTCGATGACGCCTTCAAGCTGCGCGTCCGCTGCGGCCTGGCGCAAATGTTCGCGATTCATCTCCTGGATGAGATCGAGCTGCTTGCGCTGAAGCTCAGGAGAAAGCTCCGCGTTCTTGATGTGGCGAATCTGTGCCTGGCTTAACGGGATGTTGTCGCTGCCGATGGGTGTGCCTTGATAAATCGCGGGGAGGAATGCCGGACCGTAGTTCTGCGGGCCGCCATTGAAGATGGACGGGCTGATGGTGACGAAGCCGGGCAAGTTTTGGTTGTCGGTTCCGAGTCCGTAAATGATCCAGGAACCCATGCTCGGGCGCACCTGGGTTTCGTGGCCGGTGTGGAGCTTGAGCACGGCCTGCCCGTGTGCCTGGCCATCAGTGTGCATGCTGCGGATGAGGCAAAGGTCGTCCGCGTGCTTCGCCACTTCCGGAAACGCGGCGCTGATCTCCAGGCCGCTTTTACCGTGCGCGCTGAATTCCCATGGTGAACCGAGCAGTTTGCTATTGGGCGCGATGAGGTCGCCGGCGCGTGTCGGCATGGGCTTGCCATGATCACGGGTGAGGAGCGGTTTGTGATCAAACGTGTCCACTGCGGACGGACCGCCGTGCATGAAGAGGAAGATGACACGTTTGGCACGCGCGGGCGCGGGCGGCTGTTTCGCGGCGAGCGGGCTGGAGCCCACGGCGTGGGCGCTCAGAGCCAGTTGAGAGAACATGCTGCCAAAGGCGAGCGAGCCAAAGCCGCAGCCGGCGCGTCGCAACATTTCACGGCGGGAAAAATAGGAGATTGAATGTGGGTGCATGAAATCCTTTCCATCAATCGAGGTAACGAAATTCCGTTGAAGCAAAGAGCGCATGGCAGAAGTTCTGCCATGCTTGGAGCCGGTGCGTTAGATCAGCGTTGTCAGTGGATGCTTGAGCGTCGGACGAGCCGAGGAACTGCGCGGCGCGCTGGAGTTCCGCGATGGTCGGTGGGCGACCGAACGCCTGCAAGTAGGCGCGCTTGATCTGCGCAAGATCTTCCTGGGAGTTGTTCCCGAGCAGCACCTCAGCCCAACGCCTCGCCTGCATCTGAACAAAGGGGCTGTTCATCATGAACAACGCCTGAGTCGGTGCGGATGTGGTGTGACGCATCCCGGAGATGACATGCGGATCTGGGAAGTCGAAGACCTGGAAAAGATCCGTGAGGTTGTTGCGCAAGACGGGGAGGTAAAGGCTGCGACGATTGGTCTCGACAATGCCGGATTGCGCGGACACGTCCACCATGGGCAGACCGTTGGTCAGGAGCAACGAGCCGCCGATTTTTCGATCGAGCTGACCGCTGACAATTTGCATCGCGTCTCGCAACGCCTCCGCTTCGAGGCGACGGCGATTCATCCGCCAGAGCAGGCGATTGTCCGGATCGCGAGCGTAAGCGGCGGGATTGTGAGCCGCGCTCATCTGGTACGTGCTCGAAAGCATGATCACGCGGATGAGCCGCTTCATCGACCATCCTTGTTCGATGAACCGCTGCGCGAGATGATCGAGCAATTCCGGGTGCGTGGGAGGTTCACTCAACGTGCCGAAGTTATCCGGTGTTCCCACCAGGCCACGGCCGAAGAGGTGCAGCCACACGCGGTTGACCATGACGCGCGCCGTGAGCGGATTGGAAGGGCTGGCGATCCATTCGGCGAGTTCGAGTCGTCCGCTGGTTTCCGTGGCGAGTGGAGGGCCCGCGCTTCCACCTCCACTGGCGCAGCGGATGAATCCACGCGGAACTTCATCACCAAGACGGTCCGGATCACCGCGAACATTGATCTGGCAGTTGACAGGCGTTCCCTCCATCACCGCCATCGCCGACGGCATCGGTGGCGGTGCCTTGGCCCGAAGATCGAAGATTTCGTCGTCCAGCTTGTCGAGCTCAGGCATTGGCTGCCGGGGCGTCGTCATCGCCGGGGATTGGGGCCGCATCGACATCGCCATTTCCGACGACGAAGGATCGATGAACTCGAATCGCACCGCATCCGCCACAACGAATCCTTTGGTGCCCTTGTTGGAGATGGTAACTGCGGCGTTCGTGCCTGCGTCGAAGCGGTAACGGCCAATGGAAACAAAAATCTGATCGACGTCCGGTATCTTGCGCTGATCCAGCGCAACCACGCGCGTGCCCTCGGCACACTCAATGGTCACGGGCACGTTCGTGGCGCGATTCCAGAACGGCGGATAGGAGACGAGCACTTCGTAATTGCCCGACTTCGGTAACTCGGCAACGAAGCGAACTGACTTCTTGCCCTTGTCCGCGTTGCCGTCCGCGAGATAATTACGATCCACGAAGTTGGTGGAGCCGGTGGATTCCTTCCAATTGCCTGTGATCTCCGCCACGAGATTGTCCACGACAATACCCGTGAGTTGTTTGGAATCGATATTGCCGGGAAAGGCCATCTTTTGTTGACGCACCCGTTGACGTTCACCTTCGAGCTCGGTCAGACGGGCTTCGTGCTTTTCTACGACTTTCGCCTGTGCGGCATCGCCCAAGGGACGTTCCAGCCACTGCGGGCGGAACGCGTCGGCGGGACCATTTCGGTTCGCAGCAAGCGCGGTGGTGCTTTTGAAGATGCCGGCAAGCGCATAGTAATCGCGAGTGGGAATCGGATCGTACTTGTGATCGTGGCAGCGGGCGCAACTCACGGTAAGACCGAGGAACGCGCGCGTGGTCACATCGATCTGTTCATCCACGATGTCCATGACGAGTTTGTTGCGATTCGGCTCGAACAAGACTTTCGGCCCGAGCACGAGGAATCCCGTGGCGATGATGTATTCCAAACGCTCGTCGTCCGAGGGTGATGGAAGAAGGTCGCCGGCAATTTGCTCGCGGATGAACTGATCGAAAGGTTTGTCCTGATTGAACGCCGCCACCACGTAATCGCGGTAACGCCAGGCGTTCGGGTAAGGCAGGTTGTTCTCGGTGCCGTTTGAGTCGGCATAGCGTGCGACATCCAGCCAGTGCCGCCCCCATCGTTCACCGAAGTGCGGTGAGTTCAGAAGTCGATCAATCGCCGCCGCGAATGCGCCTGGCGACGAGTCCGACAGAAAGGCATCGATCTCGTCTGGTGTTGGCGGAAGACCAGTGAGGTCGAAGGTCGCTCGGCGGATCAAAGTGCGCTTCTCCGCGGCAGGTGCCGGTTTGAGGCGGCGATCCTCCAGTTCGCTGAGGATGAAATGATCGATGGGATCACGCGGCCATTTCTTGTCTTTGACCTTGGGAAGCGTTGAAGCTTTAAGCGGTCGAAACGCCCAGTGATTCGTTCGCGAAGCAGGCGTTACGCTGGACGCTGCCGTGGCCACCAGGGCTGCCGGAAGGTTGGCTCCGGTGCGCACCCAAGTCTCGAAGTCTGCCACCTGATCGGCGGGGAGCGCTTCCTTGGGCGGCATTTGGAGATCCTGATCCTTGTAGCGGATTGCGAGGATGAGCCGGCTCCTGTCTGGATTACCCACGACAATGACTGGTCCGCTGTCACCTCCTTTGCGCAATCCCTCGGGCGTGTCCAGCGCGAGGCCTCCTTTGGTTTTGCCCTGCGCAAGGCTGTGACATTCGAGACAGCGCTCGGCCAGTATAGGGCGAATTTTCAGCTCGAAGAAATCCAAGCCGGAGCCGGGCGAGCGTTGATCAGCCGCGGAGGCAACGTTCACCGCAGCCCAGAACAGGGCGGCAAGCGCGATCTGAATGGTTCCTTTGCACGTCACAACACGTTTGGACAGTGGCTCCGGAAAAACGTTTTGGCAACGATGGCTGATCGACGCCAATCAGGGCGTTCGAAAATGTCGTTCCAAGCTTGTGTGGCAAAAGCCGGGAGGCTATCAGATTGCCACTCCATGAGCCATTTTTCTCCACTCATTGATGGCAGCATCGTCGGGCTTTACCTGCTCGTCACCATGTTCGCCGGGGTGGCGATGCGCAAATACGTCGGGCGTGTCGAACACTTCCTTGTCGCTGGCCGCGAAATGAACGTGTATCTCGGCATCGCTTCTCTCGCCGCAACCGAGTTTGGAATTGTGACCTGCATGTACACGGCGCAGAGCGGTTATGAGAAGGGCTTTGCAGGCGCGATCCCCGGCATGTGCCAGGCAGTCGCCATGTTCGTCATTGGCGTGACCGGCTTCTGCATCAAGCCGCTTCGAGAGTCCGGTGTGATGACGATTCCCGAACTCTTCGAGAACCGATTTGGCCCGCGCGTTCGATGGGCCGCCGGCGTCGTGATCGTGTTGGGTGGTCTGCTCAACATGGGCGTGTTCCTCCGCGTGGGGGGCGAGTTTCTCACCATCGTCTGCGGCTTCGACGTCAAGTATCTGGAAATCACGATGACGGTGTTGCTCGTCGGCGTGGCGACTTACACGATTCTCGGCGGGATGCTCTCGGTGCTGGTCACAGACTTCCTTCAATTCGTCGTCATGAGCGCCGGCCTCATCATCGTTACGATCCTGATCCTGGTGAATGTAGGTTGGGACAAACTCGTGCAAGCGGTGCAAACCCATCATGGCGCGGGCGGCTTCAATCCGTTCGTCAACCCGACCATGGGCTGGCCTTACGTGCTGTTCAACATCCTGCTCAACAGCGCCGCCTGCCTGACCTGGCAGGCTGTAATCGCGCGCATTCTTGCCTCGAAGGACGCACAAACTGGCGGACGAGTTTTCAAGGGCACTGCGTTCTTCTTCGTGTGCCGCTTCATGATCCCGGGAATCTGGGGCATCGCAGCACTGGCGACACTTGGCCCGGCTGTGGCCGGTGAGAATTCTCTCCATGCGATGCCGAAGTTTCTGAGCACGTTTCTCCCCGTCGGTGTGATGGGTGTCATGGTGGCTGCCATGCTCGCCGCCGACATGAGCACGGATTCTTCTTACATGCTCTCATGGGCCAGCGTGATCTATAACGACATCCTCGCACCATTCCGAAAAGGCTGGAGCGAGAAGAAAGGGCTGCTCATCAATCGCGCCATCGTCGCGCTGATTGGCGTGTTTCTTCTTTTCTACGGGCTCTGGTACCCGCTCAAGGGCGATCTCTGGACTTATCTCGGAGTCACGGGGACGATTTACCTTTCGAGCATGACGACGCTGGTGATCGCATGCTGTTACTGGAAACGGGCGAACAACTGGGGTGCGGGTGCCGCGATCTTTTTCGGCGCGGCAGTGCCGATCGCTTACCTCGTGATGGAGCAATTGCCCGCCACCGCGCCGCTGACCAGGCAGATTGGTCCGTACTATTCGGGCATCGCGACTTATGTGCTGGTCGCGCTGGCGATGGTGATTGGTTCGCTCCTCAAACCTGCCCCGGCCAAAGGCGCCGCCGAAAACCGAAGACGCTGAACGGAGAATACCTTGATGAAAGAACACTGGTTTTGGTGGTGCGTGATGCTCGCGGTCCTGGTCTGGTATTCGACCGTGACTGTTTACATCGCTGTGCGCGGGGCGAAAGACATCAAAGGGATGCTGGGACGATTGAAGAACCGCGATGATTTGGATTGAAGCCGTTTCAATCGATTCATGGCTTCAGCCTCCGGGTCACCTGCGAATCAGACGCAATGAGTTTGCATCGAACCACGCTTCCCCGGCCGACGGACAGGATAATCCAGCGCCCAAGGTGTTGAAGCAGATGATCGGCCCAAGAATCAAACTGCTATTGGACGCGACCAACAAGGTGGAGAAGATCGAGGGCTACAATGAGTTCACGGAGCAGGCCATCGCAAATGTCGCGCCGTGGGCGAAATGGATTCTGAGACAAATGTGTGGCGAGGATTTCCTGCGACAGGTCGTCGATTTCAGCAATTTGCTGCCAAAAAACGTGCAACAAGGGCACGTCATCCCCTCGGAAACAGAACTGCACTTTGGCGGCGATAAGGCGCGCTTCGGCCTCAACTCGACCTTCACCGGTTGGGAATCCAAAGACGGCGCCCGCTGCGTGAGACTTGACTTCTCCGGTCCGGTCATTCCCCGTGTGGCACCTCCTGACTCGGGCGGAGATTGGCCCATGAAAGCCGCCAGGACCGCGGGTAAAATCTGGTTTGATCCACGCTTGGGCGCGGTGGTGGAGGCTCAACTTGAGCAACGCCTCTACAGTGATCCCCCCACTTCAGCCGAACAGGGGTCCAACGAAACTTCCCTCCAAACAACACTCAAGCTCGTCGCAGTGGACAAAGCGCGACCATGATGACGGTAGATGGTCCAGACTTTCACTCTTTGTTTCAAAGGATCTTGGAACGAACATTTGAAAAACTTTCAGCCATGGCCCAAGGTGCGCGCATGAATTGTTTCATTGGATTCGTAGCCGCACTGGTCATTTGGACGGCGGGTTGCGGGAAGGATTCCGGTCAAGCGACAAAAGCCGTCGCGCCGCAAGCCGTGGAAGCTCCCAAGGGCCGTCCTCAACCGCGATTGGCGACCATCAAACTCTGGCTTGGGCCGAAGGAGATCACGGCGGAGAAGGCGCTGGCCGAGGATGAGATTCGGACTGGGATGATGTTTCGCACGGAGATGGCGGAACACGAAGGCATGCTCTTCGCGTTCGGAGGGCCGATGAAGGCATCTTTCTGGATGCGGAATACGCTGATTCCAATGACTTGCGCCTACATTGATCCGGATGGTGTCATTCTCGAAATCCGCGACATGAAACCGCTCGACGAAACACCCATCGAAGCTGCCACGGACCGCGTCCAGTTTGTGCTCGAGATGAAGCAAGGCTGGTTCGAACGCAACAAGGTGACGGTGGGAATGACGGTGGCTACCGAGCGTGGGAGTCTCCGCGAGACGGACCTGAGAGAGTAGCAACCACGCTCATGCTCTGAATCCTTTTCTCCACGAGATTACGATTAAGATCACGAGTAAGAATCGGATTCTGCCGTTTCCTTCCACTATTGAACTCGCACTCGATAGAAACGATGGCTGGTGCCGACGACACCCGGGATCACAAGTTCCACGGAATCTGTCACGGGTGTTTGAGTGGACTGCTGGCTCCAGTTCTGGAGGTCGGTTGATTCCTGGATGATCAGTGCCCGGCCACGCGCGCCCTCGATAAGAAACTTCAGAGCCTGATCATTGGCCCGAATCCCGGCTTCCTTGAGCGTGATGGGGCCAGATGAAACTGGTGGTGTTGGTGGTGTGAGGAGGTAATTCACTTGAGCCAGACCCGTTGCTCCATCACGTCCATCAACAGCGATGTAATAGATCGTATTCTTGGTCGCGGTGAATGAAACGCTGCCATCGAGACTGCATGTCACGGACACGAGGGTTTCGAAGTCCGTGCCGGATCCTGTATAAACCGCGATTACCGCGGCAAAATTGCTGCCGCTTGTGTTCATCGCCAGCGTGCCATCCGCGTCAGCCTGGTAGGCGAACCATTGGGACGCGCCGCCGACATTGCCGCAATGAAGCGGCTCGCCCAATTCGCTCTGAGCCCCGACCGTGCTGAAAATCTGAGTCCCCGAGAAGCCGCGCGCGGGCGCATTCTGTTCACCGATCCACGGCGGGCTCCTCAGCGAGGACAGACCGGCTCGCGGGTTGCCAGTGTCGAGAGTGGAGGCGTCGAGGAACTTGTCGAGCGCCGTGACGCCGTTGCGAGCGTTTGTCGGATCGCTCGCAATCTGGACGAGCGCCGCGTCAGAAGTGATGGTGCGCCCGGCGAAAGAGACCTGGAGCACGTAGCTGCCGATCTGCTGAGTGGTAACATTCGCAAGTGTCAACGCGGTTTGCGTTTCGGAGTTGACAGGCGCTCCGTTGACAAACCATTGGAAGGTCATTCCGACGGGACCAGTAACGTCCGCCTTGAGCGTCACTGTCTGGCCGGCGATTGCGATCTGACTGAGAGGCTGAGTGACGATACGCGGGAGCGAGTCGGGCGTTGCGCTGAATGTCCATGTCAGTGCGATCTCACCACTCGCGCCGCCCCGGCCATCAACTGCGATGGCGTACTCAACGCCTTGGATGGCGTTGAAACTGATGGCGCTGGTGTAGAAGCTTCCCTGGTCATCATCGCTGGCTACCTCAGTCAAGCTGTTGACAGCGGTGCCGGTGTAAGCGGCCAGAAGTGTGTCGAACACGCTGCCGAGCGTGCTGAAAGTAACCAGGCCAGTTGCGGGCGCACGCCATCCGATCCACACGGAGGTTCGGCCCGGTTTGCCGTCGTGGAATGGTTCGCCGGTTTCCCGCGTCGCACCGGAGTTCTTTCCCAAACGCGATCCGGACGCATCAGTCAGGACTGTTCGGGCGGCAAAGGCATCGCTCATCGCAAGCAGCGGCAATTTCGGAAGCACTTTCACGATGCGAGTCTGAGTGACTCCGGAATCGTTGACTGTCGTCACGGTATAAGCGCCGGCAAAGGAGAGATCAAACGCAGGAGTTCCAAGGATGGATTGGTCCGCGCCGGGCACCTTCGCGCCATTGCGCCGCCATTGATACTTCGGCGTGGTGGCGCTGTTGATGCCGACTCCAAGATTGATCGGCTTGCCCAGATCCGCGTCTTGATCGGTGGGCTGAGACGTGACCTGTGGCGGATCCTTTGCTGCAGGCAGCGCGGCGATGGCAAGCCGGACGTCCGCGTCGCCATATAGCGTTTGCAAGCCGGCAATCTGTGAAACGGTGGTTCCAAATGTTCCGGCGACGGCGGCAGCCGAAAGTATCGTGAAGAAATTCCCTGGCCGCGGAACGTAGCCGTCGATTGATCTGACCTGAAGCAGCCCGCCAAGCGTCGCGATGCCGGTGATGTTCAGCGTGTCGAAACGGCCGGATGCCAAACCGGCGAGGTCGATTACGAGCACGCCGCCCGCAGTTTGTGTGTAATTCCCTTCGATGAGGAACGTGCCAATGGGAGTGCCGGGAACGATCGAAGCGTCAGACTGAACGTTGCCACGAATCGTTCCGGAGCCGGTCAACGAGCCGCCTTGGAAGTCAGCGACGGGCGCGATCAGCGCGGTGCCTGAAAGCAATGTCGTGCCAGAGAGCTGGGTCAGACGCGGAAAGTTCAGGATGCCGCCTTGCACTTCCAGCCGGCCCTGGTTGATCAACGCAGCACCAATTTTCAACTCACCAGTATCCGGACCTTTCACGATGGCGCCGCCGACACGGTTGATGAAACTAAAGTCGCCCTGTACGTCGATGAGACTGGTTGGCAGGCCAACGAGTTGAATCAATCCATTCTTCTGGTTCTCGATGGCAGCTCCGCTGCCGACAACCAAAGGCACACCTGCCTCCCACTTGATCGTGCCGCGATTGAACAATTTCCACGCATTGAGCCCGGCACCGGACGCAAGGTTCATGACAAGCGTTGCGCCCTCATCAATGTCCAACAGACCAGGGCCTCCGCCAGCGCCTAAAAACTGGGTTCCATCGAAGGTGGCAGTGGTCCATCGGAACTGTGCTCCCGCAGGCGCGCGCAAAGTTCCGGGACCGGTGATCTGTCCGGTCAGTTCGACTCGCGGTGCGGGAATCACTGCGCCTGCTTCCAGGTTCACCGCGCCGACGCGGGCGAGACCTTCCCCGGTGAATCGTGCCCCGTTACCGAGCCGTGATCCGCCGCTGATGGAGAGAATCGCTGCTTTGAGGATTTGAATTTCTCCCGTGATGCGATCCGCGCTGGTGCCGGCTTTGAAAGTGCCTCCTTCAATACGGACCAGTCCGGCATTGATCAGGGGCGCATCGAACTGGAGCAAGTCCGCGTCCGGCCCCTTGATGATCGTCGCTCCATCGCGATTGAAGAAGCCAAGCGAGTCTGAAACTTTGAAGAGACTCGCAGCCATACCGCGCAGTCGCACCACCCCACCCGCCAGATTGTCGATCGATGAATTATTTAGCAGCGCCATTGTGCCTGCCGAATTCCAGTCGATGGTTCCCTGATTCATGATCTGCGCTGCCGTCAGCGAAGCCGTGCCAGAGTCGGGTATCTGAACATTGAGAGTTCCGCCCGCATCGACACGGAGAGTGCCGGTGCCCGGCAGTGAGGCAGCCGCTGTTCCGCCAAAACTTCCCGTGGTCCAATTCAGATCCGCTCCGGTTGGAACTCTGAGAGTCCCGGTGCCGGTGATGAGATCCAATAACTCGCCGTGCTGGAGAGGTACATCAGCTCCGGGGCCGAGGATGAGACTTCCGAACCGGGTCATTCCTGGTCCGGTGAATTTTGCCCCCTTCGACAACTGGGCACCGTTACCGATATTGAGCGTAGCACCCGCTAAGGTTTGAAACTCTCCTGTGGAGCGATCGCTCCCTGTGCCAACAGAGAAAGCGCCGCCCTCCACACGGACAAGACCGTCGTTTAGGAGCGTTCCGCCGAAGGTTAGTGGCGCGGCATTGGGAATTCTTGCGATCACCGCGCCGAGCCGGTTGATAAAGGTGAACTCTCCGTTTTGTGCGAACACTCTGGTGGCAGTTCCTTGCAGCCGCACTAGGCCGCCTTGTTGGTTGTCGATGCTTGCCTTGTCAGCGGCGGCGAGCGGTGTCGATGCGCTCCAGAGGATCACGCCGGAGTTGGTGATCTTCCAACCGAACAAGCTGGACGTGCTGGAGAGGATCATTTCCAGCGTGGCCCCGGATTCGATCGTGAGCAGACCAGCAGCCTGGAAACTGCCAGTCGTCCATGACATCGTGCCGCCCGATGGAAGGCGGATCTGGCCTGGACCGCTGACGAGGCCGACCACTTCAGCCCGCTGAACGGTGACCACTGCGGTGGCGGCGACAGTGACGTTGCCAAACCGCACGAGACCCGCGCCTGTAAATGAAGCTCCGTTGTTCAAGAGCGTTCCTCCACCGATGTCCAGCGTCGCACCTGCGAGGATGTTGAATCCACCGCTCGCCCGATCAGCACTCGATCCGGTCCCCAGCGTGCCGCCTTCGACGCGGACCGTGCCTTCATTGATCAATGGCGAATTGAATTGGAGCGTCTTTGTATCAGGCCCTTTGATGAGAGTGGCTGAAGCACTGTTGAAGAAGACAAAGGTGTTCGGCAGCCCTGAAGTTAATGTCTCGCTGAGGTCGAAAGGTTGCGAAGACATTCCACGCATCTTGAACGTGCCGCCGGACGAATTCTCAATGTTTGCACCCCGGCCGGCCACGAGCGTGTTGTCCGTATCCCAATTGACCGAGCCTTGATTGCGCAACCTCCATCCGAAGAGCCGTCCCGGCGCGGCGAACTTGACGTTGATCGTGCCGGCAGCCTCAACATCGATTGTGCCGGTCTGAGTTGTCGGGCCGGCTTCTTGAGATAGTCCACCTCCGTCGAATCCTCCGAATGACCAGTTGAGTTCGGCACCGTTCCTGACGCGAATCGTTCCAACACCAGTGATAATGCCCCCAGAAAGATTCAATTCCCGGACGCTGCGTTCGTCATCCACCCGGACCACGCCGTTAGGGATGAAAGCCCGGTCCTGCGGCCCCGGGATACCGGCCGGTGTCCAGCTCTGCGGATCGGACCAATCGCCGAATTCGGCGATCCAGGTGTAGTCCGTCGGCACGGCGCTGTTGACCACAAGGGTGAAATCTTTTGTGGCGCTCTTGCCGATGGTATCCGTCACGCGCGCGGTGAAGCTGCTGGCTTCGGGCGCGGTCGTGAGGCCTTGAATCTTGCCCTCCTTCGACAATGTGAAGCCATCGGGGAGCCTGCCGCTGACGAGGTCGAATGTGTACGGGGGAGCTCCTCCATTGGCGACGAGTGGCTGAACGTAAAGCTGGCCGGTGGAAGCCGGTGGAAGCGCCGACGGAGTGCCGAACTCCACCGGGGCGGACGAACCGGGCTGGCAAGGCACCGGGAGCGCGCTTGATCGCAGCGTTTGAATCTCTGCCGCCGTGAGCGCTCGATTGTAAATCGCCAGCTCATCAATGATGCCGTTCCAAGTGCGGGAAAGCCCCTGCGCCCGGATCGATGCGGGATTGTTCCCGATCGACCACGGCTCGGTTGTGCTAAAGATGAGCTGACTGGTGGACGCCAGGAACGCTTCCTCGACTCCATCCACGTAAAGCCGGAAGCCCTGGCCATCGAATGTTCCCGCGACGTGGTGGGCCTTTCCAACAGGGAAGACATTCGCGGAAGCGATGACATTCTTCGAGGCATCACCGCAGAGCATGACGAATCGTTCGTCCGATACGCGCCACCCGATGCTGTATCCGAAGCCCGAAGTAAACATCTTGGCGATGATTGTATTTTCAAGATTATCCTTCTGCGGGCCCGCACCATCGGGCCGGGCGAAAGCAGCGAGCGTGAAATTCTGGTTCGCGAGGTCCAGAGCTGGAGGGATTTCAATGTATCCAGTCGCGCCCGCCTGGGCGAACGAGATTCCCGCACCGTAGGGAGTCGCCGCGAAGGAGACGCCACTTGAATCCGACGGGTTATGAGCACCTGCACTGTCATTGATTGAATTGTCGAAGCGGTAGGCTGCCACCATTCCCGCCGCGAGCGGATCGCACGGGCATTTTCCGGCAGCGCCGGCTAGGGCGATCTTGTTGAACTCATCCGGACCCAGCGCGCGCTGGTAAATGCTTAACTCATCAATCTGCCCGTCCATCTCGAAGCCTCCTCCTGCCCGGCTGCCAATGCGTAGCGGGCCGGGAACGTCGTTCACGGGCGTCGTGTCAAACTGATCCACCCCGAATTGCGCGCCATCGACGTAGAGGCGGACGACACTTTGCGAGCGTGCGATGCCGATGTGGTACCAACGGTTCGCCGCCGGTGCCCACTCAGACTGCGCGGGATTGATCGCCGAGCCGTAAGCGAACCAAAGCAGGAAGCCTCCCGTGGCTGGACTAGATCGAAGGCCGAATTCCCAACCGCCCGGCTCCGTGCCCCTTTGGCGATGAATGAACGTCGAGGGTTTGACCTTGTTCCATTTCACCCACAGCTCGATCGAGAAATCGCTCGGACCGAAGTTCCACATCGGAGCATCCGGCACCGAGATGAAATCATCCACGCCATCGAAGAGAAACCCCAGGCCGGCTTCCCCCGGCGCGAAACTGGCGCCGTTATTGAGCTTGCCGGAGTGCAGGCCCAGCGTGTCATCCGCGTTCCCCTCGGCGCGCCACCAGGCGATCATGCCGCCGGGCGGGAATTGGCAGGGGACGCCTCCGGTGCCCTGCGCCAGCACCGATGCCGAGACCAGCATCGGTAGCAAGATGAGAAGAGCGCGGACAGAAATTCGAGCAATGCGCGACATACGGCGATGATGGAATCGCCACCGCCCATTTACAATCCTGAAGGCGAAAGGCGGCCGCACTATGAAGGCAGCCGGAGTGGCGGGGCGTTCCGCCTGCCGTAGAGGGCTGCATCCTGCTGGCCGGACTTCGCGCTCGAATGTTCCAGCGCGCCAGAACTATCCACGTCATTTCCGCCGGGCGAGATGCACTGCACTGGCAAACGCTGGGAACATCCGGCTCGACACACGCCTGCGATTCGGAAAGTGTCTCGCTCGACAACTCTCTTCACCTCGGACCCGAACGTTAACGGAATGCCGGCAGGAAACTAACGTCATGAAAACCATTACTCGCGTTGTGGCCTGGACAATGTTAGTGCTGACACTGCCAACGAGCATGAGGGGTGCGTCCGCCCCACCCCCAACCCCCGGTCGAACGATTTATACGCCCTATACTTTCACCACCCTCGCCGGAAACGTTGGCTATGGCAACGCGGACGGGACCGGAAGCGCCGCTCGGTTTAATTCTCCTTCCGGTGTGGCGGTGGACACTGGTGGCAACGTCTATGTGACGGACGCAGGCAACGGCACGATCAGGAAAGTAACGCCTGCGGGAGTGGTGACGACGTTGACCGGAGTAAGAGGCGGACCCGGTGTGGCGGTGGACGCCACGGGCAACCTCTATGTGGCAGACGCCAACAACGAAACGATCACGAAAGTAACGCCTGCGGAAGTGGTGACGACCCTGGCCGGACTGGGAGGCGGTCCGGGTGTGGCAGTAGACATCAGAGGCGACGTTTATGTTGCGCAAAATTCGAACAATACGATCCTTAAAGTGACGCCGGCGGGAGTGAGGACGACGCTGGCCGGACTCGGGGGCAATCATGGCAGCGCGGACGGGACCGGAAGCGCCGCGCGATTTACCGATCCTCGCGGCGTGGCGGTGGACGTCGTGAGCAATGTTTATGTGGCCGACTCAGGCAACAACACGATCCGGAAAGTCACGCCAGCGGGAGTGGTGACAACGCTGGCAGGATTGGCGGGAAGTGTTGGCAGTGCGGACGGGACGGGGAGCGCCGCGCGATTTACCTTCGGGTATGATGGCGGCGGCGTGGCAGTGGACAGCATTGGCAACGTCTATGTGGCGGATCGGGGCAACGCCACGATAAGGAAAATCACACCAACTGGAGTGGTGACGACGCTGGCAGGATTGGCGGAAAGTTATGGCAGCGTGGACGGGATGGGCAGCGCCGCGCGGTTTAATAGTCCTTCCGGCGTGGCGGTGGACGTCGAGGGCAACGTTTATGTGGCGGACTCAGGCAACAACATAATCCGGAAAATTACACCAACTGGAGTGGTGACGACGCTGGCGGGATTGGCGGGCAGTATTGGCAGCGCGGACGGAACAGGGAACATCGCGCGGTTTGCCCATCCTCCAGGCGTGGCGGTGGACGTCGTGAGCAATGTTTATGTGGCGGACTCAGGAAACGGCACGATCCGGAAAGTGACGCCGGCAGGAGTGGTGACGACGCTGGCGGGAATGACTGGTCAATTTCAATTTGATCAGTAGGGCTATCCAGTTGACTCTTGTGGCCTGCAAATTGCCCCAACCGGTGGGGTGTTTAAGGGCAAACTGGCTACCAGCCGTTGCGTCACAAGAGTCAAGTGCATAGGCCTATTGATCAGTTTGGACGGCCGGCTGGTAGCTACGCGGACGGGACGGGGAGCGCCGCGCGGTTCGGTGCCCCGTGTTTTTTTGGATGTTCCCCGCCGGATCCCGAAGGTCTGGCGGTGGACAGCGTGGGCAATCTCTATGTGGCGGACACCGCCAATGACACGATCCGGAAAGGATACCCGGAAAATGTGCCTGCGGCTATCGTCACGTTTGCACCTGGCTTTGGCTTCAACGGCGGCCAGTTCGGCTTCAATCTCACCGGGCCGTCGGGACGGTCAGTGATCGTGGAAACTTCGCCCGATCTGGTGAGCTGGCTGCCGCTCTGGACCAACACCTTCACTTTCCCGGCCGCTCTCAATTTCAGCGACCCGAAGAGCGGCACTTCATCGGCTCGTTATTACCGTGCGCGGCTGCCGTAGTCCCCACAATTCAATTCCGTCTTTGGCTTAACTGGCTGCCGGTGGACTCGGCACGCGACGTTTGATCTCAGCACAAAGGTTCTCGATTTCTAACAGTTGTCGCCGGTACGTCGGCCAATCGGGGTCTTCCAAATCGAAGCCGGGGTAGCGATCGGCGAAGTATTTCTCGGCAAGCGATTGCGCGAGCGGGAGGATGGAGGCAACCAGGTCGGAATGGCGGGTGTCGAGTTCCTCAGCCAATAATAGGAGGTCGTGCGTCTTCATCAGTTCCCAGCCCTGGCGAATCAACTCGGCCTTGATGAGTTTTTCGAGACATTCAGCGAGTTTGCTGCACGCCAGCTCGAAACCGAGTTCACGCTCGCCCGCCACACGCAGCAATGCGAGATCGGATTCCACGAAGAAAAGCCAGTCGGCCGGGTTGCGAGAGTCCGTTTTACGCGGCAAGTAGACGGCCCTCCTTCAAGACTGTGGCAAAGAAAAAATCTCCGGACGCCTTCTTTTCGGCCAAACGGGCGGGGGCGATGGGAACCAGGGTGAAGGCGAGGTGAGGACGAACTTCCCACAGCGCTTCACGATACCGGCGCGCGGTGTCGAGCTGCCGTTCCGCGCCCGGAGCCACGATGCATAAATCGACGTCGCTTTCGGGGCGAGCTTCGCCGCGGGCATGGGAACCGAAGAGGTAAACGGCGTGGACGGGCGTCACAGCGTTGATGGCCTCCAGACAGCGGGCCAGCGTTTCCCGTTTGGCGTACAGCGATGGCGGCAGATTTTCCAGATGCATTCTCACGCGTGCAGGCTACTCAGAAGAGGTTGTTGCGACAAGTGCCATCGCAGATGGGGGAATTCGATGCACCAGGATTCTCAACTCTGGACCGGGCTTTGGTTTCTCCGTCGGCCAGTTCGGCTTCAGTCTCACCGGGCCATCAGGGCGCTCGGTGGTCGTGGAGACTTCATTCGACTTGTTAAACTGGCTGCCGCTCTGGACCAACACTTTCACTTTCCCGGCCGCTCTCAATTTCAGCGATCCGCAGAGCGGCGCTTCGTCGGCTCGTTATTACCGCGCGCGGCTGCCGTAGCTTCTCCTTGAGCGCCCTTGCGCTGCGGTGCCACAATGATAGCGTGCCCTCATGAAAACACTGAGCGTGCGCATCCCGGATGAACTTCACAAGGAATCCAATGAAGTGCTTGAGCAAATTGGATTGGATGTGCCCACGGCATTCCGCATTTTTCTGACTCAAGTGGCGGTCACCCGTTCGATTCCATTCACGCTCAGAGTTCGCGACAGCGAATGGGAAAGGGTGCCAGTGGACCGGGAAAATCAGGAGGCAATGGATGAGGTGGCGGCCCTTTGGGGCGGGAAACCAGCGGGCCGTTGAATCATGCGCCTCTGGGTCGGAAGGAGTATTCTTAAGCGGGAATTCGGAGGCGATCTGCCTGTCGAAGCCCAGGATGTTCTCAGGCGGGCCATCAAGCCCCGGTTGCTTGGCGATCAAAGGGGCCGGACTTCCAGCAAGAACGCAATTGCTCAAAGCCTATGCGACCTCACGGCAAGGTCCCCGGCGCATTGTGCTTCTCTTTGTCATCGAGCGGGATGATCTATTTCTCCTCTTCTATCGGCCCAAGGGTGACAAGATTGGTGACAATGTTTCGATCAAGAATCCCGCGTTCAAAAATGCGCTTGTGAAACACCTCGCCATGCTGCGCGGCGACATCTCCAACAAGGCCGTCGCAGAAGTCCCGTTGAGATTGCCGTAGCAGCAGTAAACGCGTCCTTTCCCGACTGCTCTCAATTTCATTGACCCTCAGAGCGGCGCTTCATCGGCTCGCTATTACCGCGCGCGGCTGCCGTAGCCAGGTGGGAGAAGTGTTGGTTGGGTCAAAATCCTTCTTGAATTCATCCATGGCCAGATCGTAAGTAACGATATGAGTGTGGCTGAACTTAAACGAGCCGTGGACCTTCTTCCCATCGAAGATCGCCTGGAGCTGGCGGAGTACCTCCGCCGGAGTTCGAAACAGGATGATCCGCGATGGCAGGCGGAGATTGGACGCCGTCTCGACGCCTGCCTTCAAGATAAGGGCCACAAGGCTGAAGAACTTCTTGCGTTGCACGACCGGCTCTCTGCGGAAGGCCGGTGATGACGCCATTCCGGTACACCGTTGACGATGAGGTGCTTCATGTTTTCGCGGCCGGCACCAAGCGTCATCGCCAGGAGCTTCTGCGGATTTTCGATTTTCTCGCCAGGGAGCCATTGACCGAGGGGGATTCGACACAAGCCGACCAGATTCACATTCTCGATGTCGAGCGGCTGCATTGAGTGAATGCGCGGTTCTGATGGACCAACACGTTCACGGCCACGTCGCACTGCTCGGGCAAACACTGGGAACATCCGGATCGACACACGCCTGGGATTCGGAAAGTGTCTCGCTCGAAACCTCTCTTCACCTCGGACCCGAACGCTAACGGAATGCCGGCAGGAAACTAACGTCATGAAAAGTCTTACTCGCGTTGTGGCCTGCACAATGATCGTGCTGGCGCTCACGTCCGGCCAATGCCTCGCCCAAAGGACTTATGAACCGTACACCTTCACTACCCTCGCCGGAAATGCCGGCTATGGCAGTGCGGACGGGACGGGGAGCACCGCGCGGTTTCGCAAACCTTCCAGCGTAGCTGTGGACAGCACGGGCAACGTCTATGTGGCGGACTCAGGAAACAACACGATCCGGAAAGTGACCGCGACAGGCGTTGTGACGACATTGGCGGGAGATAATTCGACCTTCGATGAGTTCGGCAATCTTGTGAGGGAAAACTTGGACGGTACAGGCAGCGCAGCACGGTTTAGCGGCCCATCTAGTGTGGCGGTGGACAACGCAGGCAACGTCTTTGTCGCGGACTCAGAGAACCACACGATCCGGAAAGTGACGCCGGCGGGTGTGGTGACGACGCTGGCGGGACTGGCCGGCACGCAAGGCAGCGCAGACGGGACTGGGAGCGCTGCGCGGTTCTTTGGCCCTTCCGGTGTGGCAGTGGACATCATGGACAACGTCTATGTGGCGGATTCCGGCAACTTTACGATCCGGAAAGTGACGCCCGCGGGAGTGGTGACGACGCTGGCGGGACTGGCCGGCACGCAAGGCAGCGCAGACGGGACTGAGAGCGCCGCGCGGTTTTTTGGCCCTTCCGGTGTGGCCGTGGACATCATGGGCAACGTCTATGTGGCGGATTCCGGCAACTTTACGATCCGGAAAGTAACGTCGGCGGGAGTAGTCACGACGCTGGCCGGGAAGGCGTCGATAACAAACCAATTCGGCGGGCCACCACTAGCCCGGATCGATCATAGCCTGGCGGAAAACGGAGAGAGAAAAGTGCAATTGCGCTAGGTTTATCAAAGGGATTGGCACTGCACTGGCTTTCATTTCGAGCATGACAGACTGTTCAAACGACCCACTCCTTTTTCCTGACCTTGGC
>SIBF01000020.1 GCA_009695275.1 Pedosphaera sp.
TTCTCCCCTGAGCCCCTCCTGCACACTGCTCCGCAACGCGTGCCGCCCCCGCGCCCCCTTCCGGCCGCCCGACTCAAAACCGTTCCGATCACCGGGATTTCAACTCGCCACTGTTTTTTCACCAGATCCCCATTCTTCTGAGGTGTGGTACATGACGAAGATTACTGCGAGAGACTGGTTCAAAAAACGGCCGTGGATCGATGACCCGTATGCTTCCATTGACGACTACGTCGCAACGGAGGCCCCTTGCAAAGATTACGATCTCAAGAAGCAGCTCGAGCATTGGCGCGACCATGGAATTGTCATCTTCGAAAACGCCGTGGACACGGCCACGATCGACGCCCTCCTCAGTGACATCGATCATCTGGTTCATCATCCGACGGAGTTTGAAATCACGGTCGAGACTCGCGGGGAATTGCATCGACCGATCAAGGAGGTGACCACCACCGAACTTCTCGATCGGGATCGTCTGAAGATCAACAACCTTCATTTCATCTCCAAGGCCGCGCTCCGCTGCGCGTTGAATCGCTACATTGGTTCCTTCCTCCAGCATGTGTTCAAGGACAACCCTTGCATCCTGCAATCGTTGTTCTTCGTGAAAGGAAGCCAGCAGCCGATTCACCTGGATTATCCCTACGTCCGATGCCAGCAACATATTGCCAACCTCGCCGCATCCTGGGTGGCGCTCGAAGATGTCCATGAGGACAGCGGTCCCCTCGAGTATTATTGCGGGAGCCATGCTCCGGAGAAGATGCCGTTCTTCGATTGGGGCAACGGCAGCATCCTGATGGAAAACGACTCCAAGCGGGAGCCGCAAGAGTTCTCGAACTACCTTGCAGATCGAGTCAAGAAGCTTGGGATCAAACCCCGAGTTTTCCTTCCCAAGAAGGGAGATTTGCTCATCTGGCACGGATATCTCGCTCATGCGGGAACGACGATCAACGACGCCACACGGACAAGGAAATCCTACGTCACGCATTACACTTCCAAGAATTCCTATCCTTCTCTCCACAAGCACAAGGATGCGGATGAGCAGGGCAAACTCTACTCGGAAAATGGAGCCATCTACTATGATGCGCCGTGGACCCAGGGTTGGAAAATGCTCCCTTCCTGGAATGCCTGAGGACGAGAGTCTGCGAACTGCTCTTTGTTTCGCCTTTCGCCGGTGCGGGTGAACTGATACAAGTTCTCCCATGCCGACTGAATTAAGCATTGGTTTTCTTGGCGCTGGTAAAATGGCGTCCGCTCTCGCAAAAGGTTTCGTCCAGTCCGGACTCGTGGCTGCGGGTCGCATCGTCGCGAGCGACGTGATGAAAGCTGCGAGGCAAAGCTTCACGCAATCCACTCGCGGGAAAGCAGCGGCATCCAATGTCGATGTCCTCGAAGCTGCGAGCACGCTCATTCTCGCGGTGAAGCCGGATCAGGTGGACGACCTGCTGGCTGAGATCAAGCCTCACTTTACTTCCAAACATCTGCTCATCTCGATCGCCGCCGGAGTCACGCTGGCAAGACTGGAATCAGGTCTGGGCGACGGAGCCAGAGTGGTCCGCGTGATGCCGAATACGCCGGCACTCGTGGGAGCGTGCGCGGCCGCTTTCGCGACTGGAAAGGCTGCCAGGGCCGAGGATGGGCAATTGGTCCTGCGCCTCTTCTCAGCGGTGGGCATCGCGTTTCAGACGAAGGAATCGTTGCTTGACGCCGTGACCGGATTGAGTGGCAGCGGGCCCGCTTACGCTTGCCTGATCATCGAAGCATTGAGCGACGGTGGTGTGGCCGCTGGACTGCCACGGGAGGTCGCGACGAAACTTGCCGCCCAAACGCTGCTTGGCTCCGCAAAAATGGTTCTTGAAACCGGGCTCCACCCCGGAGTGTTGAAGGACATGGTGACCAGCCCCGGTGGCACAACCATCGAGGGATTGCATGAATTGGAGAAAGGTGGACTTCGCGCAGCGCTGATGAATGCGGTGCGCGCGGCGACTGAGAAATCAAAGAAACTCGGCCAGCGTTAAAAGATGGCGCGCTCCCAAGGTGAGGCGGGGCGATCTCTCATCCACCGCAGCCCGGTAACTTGACACGATGACATGACTTTTCCTCCCCCCACTCCTGGACAAGCCCGGATCCTTTGGGCGGCGTTGACCGGTCTGGCGCTCGCACTGATCCTCGCGCTCCTCATTGGCACCGTGTGGGGCCTTGGCCAGGTGCTGAACACGCTTGCTCCCGTGCTCTGGCCCATCGCCGTCGCCGGGATCATCGCTTACCTCCTTGATCCGGTTGTGGACATGATGGAGCGTCGGCATGTGCCCCGGCCTCGTGCGATCTTGTGCGTCTTCGCCCTCGCCGTGCTCATTGTCGGAGGAGTGGCGGCGAGCGTGGTGCCGCATCTGGTTCGCGAAACCGGCGACCTGGTCAGTAACGTTCCAGCCTACTCAACCAGGCTACAGGAGCGTGTTGAAGTGTGGGTTAACAATCCTCCCACGCTCGTGCGTCGTTTCTTCGATCCGGTCAAAACCTCGCTCACTGGAACGAACGCGCCACCGGCCGGCACCTCTGGAGCGTCAACGACCGAGGCCCGGCCCGCGAGCCCGTTATCGACCATCGATTGGTCTGCGCTTTTGGGAGGAGACTCGGCGAAATCCGCCGCCGAATGGCTGACCAAGGCGCTTGGCCGGGCTGCGAAGTGGTTGTTTGGCCAGTTCAATCTCGTGGCCTCCTTCTTTGGAGTGATCGCAGGGCTGGCGCTGGTGCCAGTGTACGCGTTCTATCTGCTGCTCGAGAAGCGAGGCATCCAGAGCAATTGGCCGGATTACCTTCCAGTGTCCAAGTCCGGTTTCAAAGACGAACTGGTATTCGTGCTGCGATCAATCAACGACTATCTAATCGTTTTCTTCAGGGGGCAGGTGCTGGTTGCCACCTGCGATGGCATTCTCTACGGCTTCGGATTCCTCGCCATTGGATTGCCTTACGCCTTGTTGCTCGGTGCTCTCGCCGTGCCGTTGACGATGATCCCATTCCTCGGCGCCATCGTTACCTGCGCCACCGCAGTCGTGCTTGCCGTGATTCAGTACGGCGATTGGTTGCATCCTGCGTTGGTGCTGGGCGTCTTCGGCATCGTACAGTCGGTTGAAGGCCTCGTCATCCAGCCCAAGATCATCGGCGACCGAGTCGGGCTTCACCCGTTGACGATCATCATTGCTGTCATGGCGGGAACGACTCTGTTGGGCGGCTTGCTTGGAGGGATACTTGCCATCCCGCTGACCGCCGCGCTGCGAGTCCTGATGTTTCGTTACGTTTGGAAACACTGAACCGAAGCTTGAATCAACTAATAGGGCTATCCAGTTGACTCTTGTGGCCTGCAAATTGCCCCAACCGGTGGGGTGTTTAAGGGCAAACTGGCTACCAGCCGTTGCGTCACAAGAGTCAAGTGCATAGGCCTATCAACTAATTTGATCAACGCCGTCAATCAGCCGAATCCATGCAACAGGAGCGCGGGATTCATTCCGCGTGGATATCCGAACAATTGATGGTTTGGGCTTGACGAGATTCCATACGGTCGAAAACCAGCTCACTGGAAAGTGACCACCGCGAAGAGCAAGGTGTCGCAGTGGAAATCTCCAGCCCAGTTGGGCTTTCCACACCGTTGTGGAATGAATTCCGCGCTCCAATCTCATCGCTACCCTTAGCGCGACCGGACGACTGCGACATCGTAACAAAGATCGATGTCCGTCTCGCACTCAGCACCGTTGAGGGATTTCTTCTTTCGTTGGAGCAGAAGTCACTGTGCCCTATTTCCAATTTGGAAAGGTGTGACCCCGGGTGAGATGAAAAAAATACGCCAGCGATTGCTCGCTGGCGCACTCTCGCAAACAGGCGTGGGAGGCTATTCCACCTTGTCCTTGAGAATCCTGAACTCGGATGCTCCGTCCTTCGCCTTGGTCAGGCTCAGGAGCACACCCTTGTTGCTGACACTTTTTATCGCGTCGCTAAATTGTCGCGCGGTCTTCACCGGTTTGTGATTGGCCTCGCTAATGAGGTCGCCAGTTTGGATCCCTGCGCGAGCCGCAGGTGTTCCGGGTTCGACTTCGATCACGATGACGCCCTCCTGCGGCTCGATGTTGAATTTCTTCGCCAGTTCCTTGGTGGCCGTTTCCACTTTCAATCCAAGAAAGCGAGGTTGTGCCTCTTCGGGTATGGCTCGCATTCTTGCGGGAACGGCAAGGTTCTCCTCGGGCCATTCGTCGGATTTGACCTGGACCTTGATGGGTTTGTTGTTGCGGACGACATCCAGGGTCAGTTTCGAGCCGACACTCTTTGAGCGCACCGCGTTCCGCAGTTCCTGGGCGTTGTTGACCTTGACTCCTTCGATGCGGGTGATGACGTCCGCCGGTCTGAGTTCGGATTTGTATGCCGGTCCTCGTGGGTCGATGCGCTCGACGACCACGCCGTCCTCGAGCCCTTCAGCAAAACTCCGGAAATCAGGATAATCCTTCAACGGCACCACGCCGATCCCCAACCATGCGCGCTTGAATCGGCCATCGGAGATCAATTGTTCCGCGACGGTGCGCGCGAGGTTTATGGGGACCGCGAACCCAATCCCTGTGTTGAGCCCGCGGATCATCGTGTTGATGCCGATCACTTCGCCCTCGATATTTACGAGCGGGCCTCCGCTATTGCCGGGGTTGATGCTGGCGTCGGTCTGAATGAAATCCTGATCCATCGATGATCCCAGCGGCGTCATGAAACTGCGGACAACGTGATTGCGCCCTTTGGCGCTGACGTGGCCGAAGGTTACGCTGTAATCCAATTCAAATGGCGCACCAATGGCGATGGCGAACTCGCCGACACGTGTCTTGGAGGAGTCGCCCAGTTGAGCGGGTATCAATTCCGCTCCCTCGATCTTCAAAACCGCGATGTCTGATTGCGGATCGATGCCACGAATGGTCGCCTTGAGTTTCCTGCCGTCCCGGAGTCGCACACGGATGGCTTGTGCGCCCTCGACGACATGTGTGTTGGTAAGCACGTAGCCTTCCTTGCGAATGGCGATACCTGACCCGCTGCCGTCGTATTCGGGTTCGCCATCATCCAATTGCTTCTGACGCCGCTCGAGTTCGCGCTTGCGGCCATCCAGCCATTTCTTGCGTGTCTCGGGGGGCATCATCTCAAGGAGCGGATGGTTCTCATCAATGTCCATGGCTTCCGGCGCTCTGGCTACCTCGACAACCACGACGGATGGCGAAACTTTCTCGGCAACATCGATAAACGCCTGGTTCAACTGGCGCGCGATGTCCAGCGTCGCCGACCGGGCTTCCGCTCCGAACGCCAGGCGCGGAAACAGGAGCACACTTAAAAGAAAGAGCTGCCAATGATGTCGCCGTGAGCGCACGGGCAATTGAGTTTTCAGTGTGGGCATTGTGATCGTCTTCATTTCATTCGAGTCTATCGGCGTGAAAACGTTCAAACAATGATCAGCCTTTGATTGATCGCTGTTCCGCAGGGCCGGATCTCAACCAGCAGGATTTGACGATGGCCCGGCAGTTCACAGTTCACTGGTGAGTTTCCGTTTTTGAATGCATCAGGCTCGAAAGAGGGGTTGTTTCCGTCGCGTGTTCCATCTCTGTTCGAGGTGCCGACTCACCACTGCGAACAGCGCCGCCTGCTGTCGGCGCACTCCATACGCTGACGCGATAAACCACGCTCCTCTTGCCACCAACACCCTTGAGCCTCGCGAAGTGCATGGAGTGCGACGCTCCCAAGCGCCGCCGTTTTAGCTCCACGCGCTGACGAGGACGCAGTTCTAAAATTTTCGCCCGTGGCGCTGGCGGGAGCGGAATGCTTTCGTGGCTACTTCTTCAAGCCGCGCACAAACTTATCCATCCGATCGAGACCCTTCTCGATGTTCGCGAGGCTGGTGGCGTAACTGATCCGAAGATAATCGTCCGCGCCAAAGGCAATGCCCGGAACGGCGGCTACTTTTTCCTGTTCGAGCAGGCGCGCACAAAACTCAGATGACTTCAAGCCAGTGCCCGAAATGTTCGGGAAAAGGTAGAAAGCGCCCTTGGAATTCACGCAGGTCACACCGGGCATTGCGCTCAACATTTGCCACGCGCGAGTGCGTCGGCGGGCGTAATCGACAAGCCAGCCCTTGAGGTGGTCTTGAGGGCCGGTCAGAGCGGCGACCGCGCCTTTCTGGGCGAAGCTGGTTGGATTGCTTGTGCTGTGACTTTGAACTGCATCAATCGCCCTGGCGATGGGCTCGGGCGCCGCGAGAAAGCCAAGCCGCCATCCCGTCATGCTCCAGGCCTTGGCAAACCCATGCACTACGATTGTGTGATCGTAGTGCGCCTGGGAAAGGCTCGCGACGCTCTTGTGTTCGGCGCCGTCGTAAAGCAGGTGTTCGTAAATCTCATCGCTCATGATGAGCACGCCTTTCTCGACGCAGATGTCTCCAAGAGTTTTGATCTCCGCTGGCGAATAAACCGTGCCCGTCGGGTTGCTCGGCGAATTCAAAATGAAGAGTCGAGTGCGAGGCGTGATGGCAGCGCGGAGCTGCTCTGGCGTGATTTTGAATTCGGACCTGTCGGTCGTGGCAACGATGACCGGCGTGGCTCCGGCCAGTTTCACCATTTCCGGATAGCTCAACCAGTAGGGTGAAGGAATGATGACCTCGTCGCCTTCTTCGCATGTGGCGAGAATGACGTTGTAGCAGGAGTGTTTGCCGCCGCACGAGACGATGATCTGGCCGGGTTTGTAGGTGAGACCGTTCTCGCGCTTGAATTTATCCGCGATGGCCTGGCGCAATTCAGGGATGCCGCTGCTCGGTGTGTACTTTGTGAAACCATCATTCAAAGCCTTGATCGCTGCGTCCTTGATGTGTTGTGGAGTGTCAAAGTCGGGCTCGCCAGCACCGAAGCCAACGACGTCCATTCCCTCGGCCTTCATCTGCTTGGCCTTCGAGTCGATGGCCAGAGTGAGCGAGGGGGCAAGGGAGGCGGCGCGCTTCGAGATCTTGTAGTTCATAAGCAAAGTGGGCGAGAGGCTAGCCCTCGGCGACTCCGACGCAAGAGGGAAAACGGGAGGAGATGGAACTAAAGAAATGACTCAGAAACTTCATTTTCCATGACAACCCTGTGTCGGTTGCGGCACCATTTCACCGCCAATGAATATTACTGCCCTTATCCATGCTAGTTCTACAGTTTTCAAACAAGCTTTCAACCGGATCTCCCTGCGGATTCCTTGTCTGGTTGCCTGGTTCGTCAGTTGGATTTTCTTCACCACAGACTCCGGGGCGCAGTCATTAAAACTGCAATTGGCGAGCCAGGACGGGAGTGTCACGCGCTTCAGCGTGAGCGGCGCGAATGTTCCCAATGTCAATTTGCAAGGCTCGTTCGACCTGGAGAATTGGTTTCTCCTTCAGTCCGCCACACCGGTTCAGGGCCAGGCCAGTTTCGCTCACACGAATGCCGAGCCGATTGACGTCTGGTTTTACCGGGCCGTCGCCGAGCCAGCACCCGTGCCGGTCAACGTGGGTCCGCAACCCGACGCGAGCCAGTCCGCCGGTGCGGTGATCACACCGGAACAGGGCGGGCAGCTTGAGATCACCGATACCCGGGGCGTCTTCTACCAGTTCACCGTGCGGAGCAATCTGGTGCGGGAACCGGTGGTGGTGCGTATGACCGTGATCACCAATTTCACCGCCATGCCATTGGAGAATCGCTTCCGGGCGGCGGTGGTCTTCGAGCCGGACGGCTTCGAGTTTCGCGGCCCAGCGGAATTGAAGATCCGATTTCCCGAGCCGATGCCCGAGTTGGAAATGGTCGGTTATGCTTTCAACGGCGCGGGCGGGGAGTTTCACCTCAAGCCTTGGGAGACGGCGACCAACGAGGTCACACTCACGGTTTCGCACTTCAGTGGGGCGGGGGTGAACGCGGAATCCTTCCCACCGGCTGGAAATCCCAATTTGAATTACCAGAATGCGAGGACCACCTCGCGCGACGCGATCCGTGATGCCGATCAGTGGGCGGGCGACCGCTACCGGCAACTCCATGAAAGGCATATAAATGGCCGTCTAACGGACCAGGGCTTTCTGGAAAAGCTCCAGGAAACGAAGTATATCCGTCGTCGCATTGTTTTCACAGATGGCATCCGCCCTCTCCTGGCTGCCGCTGCCAGGAATTGTGATATAGGTCGATTGGTTTTGAGCCGCATGGACCAGCTTGAAGGAGAATCAGGAGAGCCTTACGGACAAAGCCTTGAATTCAGAGAGGTCGGAAAACTGGCTCCCCTGGTCCGTTGCAATTGCGCGCACGAGTACATCGAAAGATGCGAGAAAGACCCCAGCTCATCCGGCACTTCGGCAAACCTGGGTTTGACCGATACGCTTCTGGACATCGAGTTGATGACTGGCAGGACAGACGCCCAAGGATGCGATCTCGGCTCCGACAATCAGATGTTTGAGCGGCTGGCCAAAGCCCCCTGCCACAAGGCCTGGGAAGGCACGGTCAGGTTTGAACGGACGGAGATTGAGGAATGGGTGGCCGGGCAGGCTGATTCCTCGGGTGGCTTCTAGGTCCGCAAAGAAGTCCGGAATCAACTCAGCTATGTCGGACGGATCACTGCTCTCAAAGAACGGGATGGCGACGTAATGGATGATGGATCCACCTGGGCTGCGTGGATTTTCAAACTGAACGGAAAGTTATCCGCCAGCTTGCGGGATTTGGGGACAGCCATCTCGGGGATTCCTGACTGGACGGTGACCGAAACAGATCTCACGGCAGGCGCCACGGGCATGCAGGCGGAGGGGGAGCTTTTTCTCCGCTTCGAGAACGGCGCTTTCTCCTTCGTCTCCGCCGCCGCCGGTCTTGATGCGATCAAGTACAAGATGCCGAAGAAATACACGACCGAGCGGAAGGTGGAGTGTCGAATCCAATGCCGGCCATCAGAAGATCCAGGCAATTGTCAAATCCGGAAGAACAATTGCCCGAAACCGATTCCTCCGGAAACGAAACCTGACGGGAATGACACACTCTCGTTCGCCTCATCGGTAAACCGCGACACCCTTGCCGATCAAATCAGCTTTGAGAAGGGAACACTGAGGATCAAATTCCACAGAATCATTGTGAGTTCTCTGCCAGAGGGATTCACCGGAAGGCACACAACTGACGAACGGACGACAATCCAGCTTTGGCGCGGGGCCGCGCCCTGATTTTAGCTCGATCAGCCTCGGTTTGTGAAAAGCGGCAATGCTGAAACGCCTGTAAGTTTCACCACAGGCGCGGTAATGGCCGGAAACCTCACTCACTGCGGCATCCCAACTTCAAAATCTCTGCGCTTCACGTCTGGCGACTTTAAGAGGTCTTCTCATGCAGCTTCATCGCCCCGCAATCGCGTCGGCGGCGAGATTGACCGCCGATGGTTGTCGAGCCACGCTGCGACGTGGTTTTTTCGCAGCCATGAAACTCCTGTGCTGGACACCAGGTCTCATCCGCCGCCACCGTCAGTTTGTCTGGCGCGCAGTCTTCGCAGCCTTCCGGCTCGGCGCATTGCTGGCCGGATTGCGCTTGGTGGCTGCCCCTGTGGTCGCGGCGGACGATATTTTTCAGAGCCCCAATCTCATGGAGATTTCCATCGAGATTCCGATGGAGGGCCTCCAAGTATTGCGCGAAGCTGGAGGGACACGATTTGGGCAGGGCAAGCCTCAGGCCCGAGCCCGGATTGTCGAAGGCGGGAGGACTTACACCAATGTGGCCGTCCAATTGAAAGGGTTCACCAGCTTCCAGCCCATCGATCAATTTCCGGCGCTGACTCTGAACTTCAGCAAGCACGCACCGAAACAGAAGTTTCACGGCCTGACCAAAATCTCGCTCAATAACTCGGTGCAAGATCCGACCCGGCTGCATGAGAAAATATCCCGCGAGCTATTCGCTGCTGCAGGCGTGCCCGTGCCTCGCGCCGATCACGCGTTGGTGAAACTCAATGGTCGTGCGCTGGGCCTTTATGTGCTTGCGGAGGGCTATGACAAAACATTTCTCAAGAGTCACTTCGGACGCGCAGACGGAAATCTTTACGAAGGTGGCGTGCTTCAGGACATCGACCGGTCACTCCGGGTTGATTCAGGAAATAACCCGACGGACCGGCGTGCCGTTCAAAGACTCATCGAGGCGTCGCGCGAGCCGGATGCAGGAAAGCGTTTCCATGCTCTCGAAGCAGCGCTGGACATGGATCGGTTCCTCTCGATGACCGCGATGGAGGCGCTTCTTTGCCATTCGGACAGTTACTCGATGAATCGGAACAATTACCGGATGTACCATGATCCGGGCACGGACAAAATCGTGTTCATGCCCCATGGTATGGATCGAGTGCTCGGCACTCATCGCAGCAGCCTTGATCTGCCATTCGTGCCTCCGGCTCTGAGTTTGGTGACACGAGCCGTTCTCTCGACGGCTGAAGGCCGCCGTCGTTTTGTCGAACGGGCGGGTGTTCTCTATACCAATGTGTTTGTGACTGACCGGCTTTGCCGTCGCGTCCAGGAAATCGATTTGAAGATTTCGCAGACAAAACAACGCTGGCCGTTGGACGGCGGAATCAACGATGGGCCTCGTCTGGCTCGCGGGAACGGCGCCGGGGATTTGTGCCGTCGCATTGCCATCCGCTCCGATGAGTTGCGGGCTCAATTTGCTCAGGCGGCGGATTTTCTGCCCACCACTCCAACGCCTGATTTCGACTCGGCCGGGATGGCTCGGATCGATGGTTGGAAATTGAGGCGGAAACCGGGCCAGATGGATTTGTTATGCGAACCTTACAATCAAAACGGTGAGCCCGTGCTGTTAATTCAATCCGCCAAAATTCCCTTTATTGCGTCGGTGAGAACTCGGGTGAGTCTGCCGGCGGGGCGGTACCGGTTGTCTGGCCAAATTCGCGTCGAAGGAGCGGGATCATCGGTCTCCTTCACTCTGCTTCGATATAACGCCTCCCGGTACGACGAACAGCGTCAGCGTTTTCAAGGAAAGGATGTTGATTTTATATTCAGAGTTTCCACACGCGCACCGGAGGAGATCGAGTTCATCTGCGATTTGCGCGCTGAGTCCACTGAAGTTTCCTTCGACGGCAGTTCTCTGCGGCTGATCAGGGAGCCGTGAATAGAAGAAGCAGCGTCACAACGCTCTATCGGTTGCCCGGTTGATTCAGAATCTCAGCGAAACGCCGGGTGTAAGCTTCGTTGCCGCGCTCATTGAGATGGACGGGGTTTGAATCGGTGCCGGCCGGGCGTGCGAATTGATCGTCTGGAAGCACGGCAGGAAATGCGTCCAGTCTTGCGTCCGCTTGCAGCCAACCAGACCAATCGGTGAGCATCCGTGAGACGGTCTGACGATGCCCCGCCGCGACGAAGGATTCGGCGCAAGGGGTGATGCCGACCACCAGATGAACGCCCTGCGGTACGGCTGCGCGGAACGCACGAGATGACTCTCGCAATCGCTCGGACAGCCGGTAATCCGTGTCGATTCTCCGCCCTGCGGGTGTCAACGAGGCAGGATCAATCGCACTTCCGTTGTGCGCGGAGAGATAATCCCACAGCTCGGAAGCAAAACCGTAGCGCGCTCCGAATTTGCCGGGCAGAGGCGATGGGATCACGCGGCTGAACATGCGGCCACGAAAGATTTCCAGTCCCGCCAGGCAAGCCATGCGATTCCGAAGAGTGTCGGTCCGGCAGGAGTCTCGTCCGGCGAGGGCGTCGCGCAAGAGTTCGACGTGAAGCGGATTGGGCTGAGACCGGCGCAAAGCTTCAGGATGCATGAGGAGCACGACGGTTTTCAGCCGTCCAGGATTGGTTTCAACATGCCGGCGCAGCAGTTGCGAATAGTCCTGAAGGTCAAGATAACTGAGCGTTCCCAGATTGAGCACCCCGGCTTGGCGGCCCAGCAATTCTTCCAACCGGCGGGCCGAGACATCCATCAGACACGAGGAGTCACCGATCAGGAGCAGGTCGGCGCTTTGTGTCGAGCTCGCGGCGTGAGCCTGGTGCAGGAGAATCGTGCGATCCACGTCGAGGGTGGGATGTGGCGCAGGCCACCAGTTGAACCAGACTCCGGCGTGCATGATGAGCGCAAACATGAGCACGACCGCGAGCGGGATTGTGAGCACGCGGCTGATGTCACGGCCTGAGAATTGGTAGCGATGGCTGGTCATGTCACGTCTCAGTATTTCTTTGCTCAAAATTGAAAATAGATGAACGGAGTTTTCTCCTGTTCCCAGTAGAGAAGTATCGCGATCAGCATGGCACCTTGGATCAAACGCTTGGGCACGGTGGAGCATCTGATTGGAGGGGTTGAGGCTGGATCTGGATTTCTCGCCCGCCAGACTTCGAGAAGCAACAGTGGTCCTCCGAACATGAGCAGGTTGATGGCGAAGCTTCCAAACCAGAGCGGTACCGAGAAGTTCCCGAGGCTGCGGGTCATGGCAGTGATTTGTTCGATGGAATGAGCGCGGAAGAGGAGCCAGCCGTAGAGGACAACGAGCATCGTCGCCACCCATCCGAAAAGGCGACCGGTGAGCGAAGTCCGCGAAGCTCCCAGTCCCAGCGCACGTTCGATCACGAGCGCGATCCCGTGCCATGCGCCCCACAGCACGTAGTGCCACGCCGCGCCGTGCCACAATCCTCCCAGCACCATCGTCAGCATCAGGTTCGCTCCGGTTCGCGCCGCGCCGCGCCGGTTGCCGCCAAGGCTGACGTAGAGATAATCGCGCAGCCAGGTTGAGAGGCTGATATGCCATCGACGCCAGAAAGCCTGAATGCTCGTGGCGGAGTATGGCGCGTTGAAGTTCAACATGAGATCGAAACCAAGCATCCAGGCAGTTCCTCGCGCGATGTCAGAATACCCGGAGAAGTCGCCGTAAATTTGCAGGGCGAATGCCACTGTGCCGAGAACCACCAGCGGACCGGACCCGGGATCATTCCCGTACACCAGATCGACCAGCGGCGCAAGGTTGTCAGCCAGCACAACTTTTTTGAACAATCCCAGGAGGATCAGGCTTATTCCATGTTCCATCATGTCCCGGCTGATGGGCAGAGTCCGCTCGAACTGGGGCAGGAGGTGACGGGCGCGTTCGATCGGGCCAGCCACCAACTGCGGGAAGAAGGAGACAAAGGCGAGGAAGTCGATCAGCTTTCGCGTCGCTGGGATCTCTCGACGGTACACGTCGATGGTGTAGCTGAGTGATTGAAACGTGTAGAAGGAGATGCCCACGGGGAGAATAATTCCCAGCGTGCGGAGGTTGATCGGGAGATTCAGCGATTGAAGCGACTCCGCGAGTGAGTTCACAAAGAAGTCGTAGTACTTGAAGAAACCGAGCAGACCAAGATTGGCAGTGACACTCAGGCAGAGAAGCGACTTGCGCCGGCCAGGTGCGCCCGCTCGCTCGATGGCGAGGCCGAGAAGGAAATCCACCACGCTGGAGAACGCGAGCAATGTCAGAAAACGCCAGTCCCACCAACCATAAAAGAGATAGCTGGCAGTCACGACCAGGATGTTTCGAGCCGCGAGATGATTGCGAACGAGCCAGTACAAAAGGAGAAAGGCCGCGAAGAACTGGATGAAAACGGTGGAATTGAAAAGCATTGGACGATTGAAGTAATCGTGTCTGGGACGGCTATGCTGACCGAAATTGACCCATGACTTATTGCTGATAGCTTACGGGGGGAGCGCGACGGACGCGAGCCATTTAGGAGTTGATCAATACACGTCAGTTCATGGTGCGAAGCAGGAACCGGGGGTTCACACTCGTCGAGTTGCTGGTGGTCATTGTTGTGATCGCGATTCTTGCCAGCATGTTGCTGCCCGCAGTGAGCAGTGCTCGAGGCAAGGCGCGCCAGGTTCAATGCCTGAACAACCTCCGTCAGCTCGGGATGGCCTCATTGATGTATTCCCAGGATCACGCCGGTCTTTTTCCTCTTCTGATGCCGCCGGGGCTGGAACCCGCGACCAACTGGGCAACGGTTCTCCGGACGAACGACTACCTTCCATCGCTCGATGTTTTTGTTTGTCCGACTTATTCTCCATTTCGCTTCACCAGCATTTCATCATCGAGTGGCATGCCGACCAACTGGGCAAGAATCTATGGCGTCCGTCAGGATCCGCCGGAGGAGTATCGCCAGGGCCGCAATCTCAAAATTGAAGCTGTGCGCACTCCCGTGGACTATCTCCATTTCGCCGACACCACAACCTGGGGACGCGGAGGATGGATCGGGCAGCAGTATTTTTTCTTCAACGCCGCGGCAGCCAATCAGGTTCATGCCCGCCACGCGAACAAGGCGGACGGCTTCTTCCTCGACGGCCATGTGGAGAGTTGCAAACGCACCCGGCTGGATGGCCTGGGGATTTCGGCGCTTTTCGGTCGCGACAACGTCGGTTACTTCGGCGGAGTGCAATGAATTCGCGAACACGTCTTGTTATCGCGGCCGTCCTCGCGGCGTCAGCCATCGCTCTCTGGCTGTTTTTCAATCACGGCTCGCAGGACGAGTCTGTCGCTGTCCGTAGCGTTGCGGTGAGAGAACTTGCTGAATATCTTGCACGAACTTTTCCTGCGGATCGGGTTCTTGTTCTGGCCAATCCATTTATCAACGATCCACGGCAGCCAAAATCGATCCGCGTGATGGAAGATGCGGCCTTGCGCGCTCTCAAGAAGGCGCTGGGTGACTCGAAGGTGGTGACAGCATTTCCTCAACTCCGACCCGGCGCTCAGGAGAATCCCCAGGCGTTCATCGTTGAGTCCGAGACCACCACACCATTGAGCTTTCTCATCGCGCCTGATGCCATCGACACGCTGGTGAAACAACATCCCGACTGTAAAATCATCGTCAGCCTGATCGGGTTGCCCGTGGAGTTGAACCGAGTCTCGGCATGGAGCGAGCCGACGGGGCCAAAGTTTGCGCTTCTGCTGCCGGATCTGCGGATGATCGGCAATTCCGCAGCTATCGGTGCGGCGATGAAATCTGGAAAGTTGGTGGCTTTCGTTTTGAACAAACCTGGAGCAAAGATGGATGAACAGATGTCCGGTGTTGAGGCGCACGTTGTGTTTGAAAGGTCCTTCCTGCTGGTCACGCCTGATAACATCGAAGCGTTCATTCAGCTTGATCCGAGGCCGTTTGAATCAAGTGGTGGCCTGGCGCGATGATCGCTGCCTCATATCCCGACCAGGCTCAACAACTCAGTGAGCAGTTTCGACCACAGTTGTTACCAGGCGGACGCGGAAGAAAGCAGTCCCGTCGCAACAGTCGGGAAAGGTGGACATGTTTCCAGAGACAGCCCTTCCGACCGGCTCGAACCGTGGAGGATTCAAACTCGCGGAACGTTCCAGCACATACGAGTGAATGTTGTGCGAGTCTCCCGTAACGGCATCATGCAGTCGGGCTGAAGGCCCTTGCCAGGAAATGGTCACGTTGCCCGCATCACGGGAGATGTTGGTGACGAAGGGCAGGGGATGGAAACAGATGACACCACGCACTCGAAGCTGGCTGATCGAAACCCAGATTGCCGAGGACCACGGCTGAAAGTAATTGTTGCCATCCGCCCAGCTCGAACGGAGTCGAACCATTTGCGAACCGTCGTCACCGACAAAGTATCCGTAAGCAAGCATTCCATGCATGTCCGGATTGAGCCGCTCTCCGTCAATTTCCCGGTGGAGGACGTTCTCTGGCTGGAGATAAATCAGCACGGGATATCCGGCGTCGATCTCTGCTTTGAGGTTCGCGTAAGTGAATCCCTTTCCCGCCGGGCTGTTGGAATTCACGTCCGCCAATTGCGAGATTGCATCAGCATCATAACCACGGAAGCGCGCCCACTCACGCAGCCCGGATGGAATGTCTGCCACAGGGCTTCCGTCCGGTGCCTGTGGCTTGAAGTTGATTCGGCGATTTCCCGACTTGTCCCAGAAGACAAACGAGTAGGCGTCGATATTGCCGTCGCACTCGTCCGCCAAATTCTTCCACTTGCGCTGGCTCAGACCAATAAAGTCGCCGATGCAATCCGGGGTGTGTTCAAGACGTCTGTCAGTGACGTAGGGGTCCGGCGATGGATCTTGGAAGCTGAAGGCAAAGTCGCTGTAAAAACGCCAATAGTCGTCTATGTGGCCTGGTTTATCCGTTGGCCGCCCGTCAAAGCCGGTCCGGCTCGCCCACATCGACCGAATGCCGATATTCTGGTTGTAGCTGTTGAGGGGAGCCACTCCACCTGCGGTTGGACCCGTGTAGAAGTTGGGAAAGCCGTTGCGGTCCCAGTACCCCGCGAGATTTCCGCAAGCCGTCCCAAAACAGCCAGCATACCAGTCGTAATCCGGAACATCCAGAAGGTACATGTCCGTTTCCGCTCGGACGCCGCCGCCGCTGAAAAGAACTGCCGACGACAACAAGGCCGTTGTCAGCATGGCGAGATTGGAAGATTCCTTGCGCACAAGTACAAACTTAACTGAACTCACTGATAATGGAATGACAGGCCACTTTCCAGCGGAAGTTTTGGAGTCGCCCCGTCCCGGACGCATTCGAGCACTGCCCTCCCCTATGGTTGAGGTGAGAGTCCACTCAAACCTTCGTGGAATTGGATGTGGTCAGGGTTCACCAGGCACCGCACCTTCCCGATGTAGGATCTTCTCCAGCTAAAAATCGAGGGGCTTCACCTGGCCATTTGCGGTGACGAAGGTGGTGTCGGGCTTGAGATCAAGATGAATGATGCTCCTGCCATGAGCGGCGGCGGGGCATTGCGTGACTTGCAAGGTAACACCTTCACCGCCACGTCGCGGTTCAGCCGCTTGTCCCGCGCGCGGAACATTTCGCCCAGGCCGCCTGGGCCGAGGGACCGGCAATTTCGTACGGGCCGATTTTCGATCCGGTGTTCATGGCAATTAGATCAACTCTTGGAACGGACTCGAATGTTGTGGCATGGCATAAAGACCATTTCGAGCGGATCCTGAAAAGTATGCTTGTCGGAATGCTCCCACGTGTGCTCCTCAAGATTCCCTTTGCCCGCCGCGTTTCCTGCCGCGTAACCTCGCGCTGTGGGAACGCCGAGCATCACTGACATCACCTACCGCTATGAACGGCGGCGGGCTGTGGCGAGCGGGATTCTCGAAACCGCCGGCAATACATTTCTACTGCTCGTCGTCGTGCGGTGGTTCATCGATGCCGGCCCCACTGCCAAGGCACTGGTTGCAGGCGGCGGCAGCTTCGGCCTTTTCATTTCTCCCCTCGTGGTTTCTGCCGTCGCGCGGCTGGGCTGGAAAACTTCCATTGCCGCGTCGCGCATGGCGATGTGCGGCGGGTCATGCTTTTTAATTATGTCAATTTTCCCGACGCTGCCCGTGTTTGTCGTCGGGAGCATTCTGGCTCTCACCGCCTCGGCGGCCGCCATCCCGCTTCTGACCCAGATTTATCAGGAGAACTATCCTGCGTCGGAGCGCGGACACCTCTTCTCTCGCGCGTTCGTCATCCGCATTGGAACGGCGGCTCTCTTCAGCGAGTTCGCGGGCCAGCTCATGTCGCGGCACATCGAATACTTTCGACTGTTGCTCCTGATTTTTGCGGGTTGCTTCGCGCTCTCGGCACACTGTCTGGCGCATTGTCCTTCGCGCCCGTTGACCGCGTCCGGGGGCACTCATCCGCTGCGGTCGCTGCGATTCGCGCGCGAGGACAAGCTTTTCCGCCGGACGCTGATCAGCTGGATGCTCATGGGCTTCGCGAATCTGATGATGCTTCCGATGCGCGTCGAGTATCTGGCCAATCCTAAATACAACCTGGCGCTGACTGTGGGAGAAATCGCGTTTCTTACGGGAGTGGTGCCCAATGCGGCACGCCTCGTCATGAGTCCGATCTGGGGCTGGCTCTTTGACCGCATGAACTTCTTCATGCTCCGTGTCACGTTGAACGCGGGCTTTGCCATCGGCATTATCGCTTTCTTCACCAGTTCTGATGTGCAGGGGCTGATTATTGGAGCGGTGGTCTTTGGCATCTCGAACGCCGGCGGCGACGTGGCGTGGAGTTTATGGGTGACGAAATTCTCACCGCCGGAGCACGTGGCGGATTATATGTCGGTTCATACCTTTTTCACCGGATTGCGGGGAATCGTGGCGCCGCTTGCCGCGTTTCATCTGGTGCAGACATACCAGGTGACAACTCTTGGATGGATCTCGGCGGCGCTGATCGTCAGCGGCAGTCTTCTGCTGTTGCCCGAAATCCGATTTGGACGGCGCGGAACCGGCGCGCAGGCTTTGAACGAAGAGATGTCCGAGTAATTTCGCATTTGCTCCGCCCCGTTTCCCCCCGTTAACATCCGTCCGTCTTCTTCATCGAGTCCGCGGCAGTCCCGGCCCATGACGAACTGAATGAGCATCACCTATCTTGAAGCGATCCGCGAGGCCCAGGCCAGGGCGCTGAGGGAAGATCCGCGTGTCTATATTTACGGCCAGGATGTGGGGGCGTTCGGCGGCGCTTTCAAGGCGACGAAGAATCTCGCGCAGGAATTTCCCGGCCGCGTGATCGATTCGCCGATCAGCGAGGACGCGATGATCGGCTCGGCGGTAGGCGCGGCAATCGAGGGAATGCGGCCCATCATTGAGATGCAGTTCGCGGATTTCTCAACAGTCGGCTTCAATCAAATCATCAATCAAGCCGCCACGCTTTTCTGGCGAACCCGGGTGCCTTGCCCCATCGTCGTGCGTCTGCCATCGGGCGGCACTTCGGGGGGCGGACCGTTCCACAGTCAAAGCATGGAGGCGCTCTACGCTCATTACCCGGGGCTGATTGTCATGACACCCGCCACGGTCGAGGATGCTTACAGTATGTTGATTGAAGCGGTGGCCATTGATGACCCGGTGATCTTCTGCGAGCACAAGTTTCTCTATTACCATCTCAAAGCCGAGAAACTGCCCACCGAAGCGATGCCTGTCGGAAAAGCACGGATCGCCCGCGTGGGCCGTGATCTCACGATTGTCGCCTACAGCGCCATGGTGCATGAGGCGTTGGCGGTCGCTGAAGAACTGGCGACGGAAGGTGCCGAAGTCGAAGTCGTCGATCTGCGTACGGTGAAGCCGCTGGACACAGACACGGTAATGGCTTCGGTGGCGCGCACGGGGCGATTGCTCGCGGTGGGCGAAGCGTTCCCGTGGGGAGGCGTGACCGCGGAGGTGGTTGCGCGCGTGGCCAGCGAGGGTTTTGGTTTGCTGGACGCGCCGCCGCAACGGTTGAATGCGAAGGACACACCGATTCCTTATCACCCGAGCCTTTGGGCTGCCCATCGGCCGACTGCCAGGACCATCGCCGTGGCAGCGAGAAATCTTTTGAGGACATGAAGCGAATGAATGGAAATTGAAAGAATCCCATGCCAAAGATTCCCATCATCATGCCGCAGCTTGGCGAATCGATCGCCGAGGCCACTGTCATCTCGATCTTGACGCAAGAGGGCGAAGGGGTGGAGGCCGGCCAGGACGTGCTGGAGGTGGAGACTAACAAGGCGACAATGAATGTTGCCGCGCCCTGCCGCGGTCAGGTCGGCAAGTGGCTGGTGAAGTTGAACGAGAGTTACGCCGTGGGCTCGGTGCTTGGTCACCTGGACGCCAGTCCAGAGGACGCGGCGCGACTGGGGTTGGATGCCACGACGCCTTCAATGGGCGATGCGCAGGCAGGATCCGAATCCGAGAGCGATTCAGGATCGGATGACTCGTCGATCGAAGGCGGTGAAGTGCGGCAGCGTTCCGTGGAACCAACCGTTCGGGGACTGCCTGTTCCGGCGCACGTGGCGGGGGCGAGCTACATGTCGCCAAGGATGAAAGCACGGATGGCCGAACTTGGTTTGCACGCGGCGGATCTTGCGGGCATCGCCGGGAGTGGGGCGGCGGGGCGCGTGACGATCGAGGATTTCGAGAAGTTCATCGCCAATCTGGAGCGGAGCCGGATGAGCCCGGCTTCGACGATGCGCGTGGCCGTGGCCGACGCGATGCGCCGGAGCTGGACACGACCATTGGCCACCGTCGCGCTGCCGGTATGTCTCGACCCGATGCTGGCTCATCGCAAAAAGTCCGATCTAAAATCTGGCCCGGCGCTCTACGCGCTTCGCGCCCTGGCCCTGGCCTTGGGCGAGAACAGCGCTCCGGCTGGACGCCTGGTGGGAAGCCGCATCGTGCATCCTTCATCCATCGATGTGGGTTTCGCGGTAGAGGCCGAGGATGGAGTGCTCGTGCCGGTACTGCGTAATGCCGACAAACGCACGCTGTCGGACTTGCTCCTCCGCTATAATGAACTCGTCTCTCTGGCCCGGCAGCGGCGCCTGCCTTCCGATGCAACCGGCGGCTCGATCGCCACGGTGACAAACTTCGGCACGTTCGGTTTGACGTGGGCGACGCCGATCCCACTGCCGGAACAGACGCTCGTGCTTGGGATGGGGGCAGGTCGGAAAGTTCCGGATTGGAATGAAGCAAAAGGCCAGTTCTTGCCAGTGACGGAGGCTAATCTGACATTGAGCTTCGATCATCGCGTGCTCGACGGCGGCGCGGCTGGGCGGCTGCTGGCCCGTGTGGCTGCGCTCCTTCGTGAGCCGGAGAAACTCTAACGGGAGCCTGGCCCACTCATCACGCCGCTCCTTGACGATTGACGCTTTTGCCACAGCCATTAACTTCCTCCACAAATGGACCCAATGGAACTGACGCACGAGATGTTCAAAGAGGAGATCGCCGAGGCTCTCAAGAATTACGACAAGTTCATCGTCTGTCTCGACAAGGTTCCTTCCGACTGCCCCGCTTCCCTGCAGTCACTGATGGAAAAAGCCATCAAGGCCTACGCGAATCGCGGTCCTCATTTGCGGCACGGCATCGCGCTCGATAAACAGATCACCATCATCCTGAGCCAGACTGAGAATGATCGTCCCTTGTGCGGGATCTACTTCAACCTCGCCTCCCCCTACCACAAGAAACCCTCGGCAAAGAAGGAAAAGGTGGAGGATTGAATTTCGAATGACACGGCTCCACGAAGTGATGAAACCTCTTCCTTCAGCGAACTGCCGGTGAGCTTCGTTTCAGATCGTAACGACCAAAACAGGGAGACTTTGATCTTCTCAAAGTTTGAGCCTCGCACTGCGGCTGCCATGAAGTTCTACATTTGCCTTCTTTGAGGTTTATCAGCCCCGCTTGTTGTAACTGAACATCCAACCCAGAGCCACACATGCCCCTGGAGATCACAAACTTGTTCGCTCGTGACATTCGTTTTCCAACGTCTCGTTCGCTGGATGGATCGGATGCGATGAATCCGGATCCGGATTACTCGGCTGCTTACGTCATTCTCAAGACGGACAGCCCGGCCGGAATCGAAGGGCACGGTTTGACGTTCACGATCGGCCGCGGAAATGAAATCTGTGTCGCGGCCATCAACGCGCTTCGACCGCTTGTCGTTGGCAAGACTCTCGAATCGTTCACGGTGAACATGGGTGAGTTCTGGCGCATGATCACCGGCGACAGCCAGCTCCGTTGGATCGGACCCGACAAAGGTGCCATTCATCTGGCAACCGCCGCCGTGGTGAATGCCGTCTGGGATCTCTGGGCGAAAGTAGAAAGCAAGCCACTTTGGAAACTCCTCGCTGACATGACGCCGGATCAACTGGTGGCGTGTGTGGATTTTCGTTATATCACCGATGCCATTACGCCGGACGAGGCTCGCGACTTGTTGCAAAGGCTCGAACCTTCCAAGGCAGCGCGGGAAGCGGAGATGCGCGCGCGTGGTTATCCGGCTTACACTACCTCGGCAGGATGGCTGGGCTATTCGGATGAGAAGCTTCGACGCTTGTGCCGCGAAGCCATCGCGGAGGGTTGGGGCCATCTCAAGATCAAGGTGGGGCGGGATCTCTCGGATGACATCCGACGATGCACGATCATTCGCGAGGAGATCGGATGGGATCGCAAGCTGATGGTGGATGCCAACCAAGTTTGGGAAGTCTTGCAGGCGATCGAGTGGATGAAGCATCTCGCGCCATTCAAGCCATGGTGGATTGAAGAGCCGACGAGCCCGGACGACGTGCTCGGGCATGCGGTGATCGCGAAGGCTGTCGCTCCGATCGGCGTCGCCACCGGTGAACATTGCCAGAATCGAGTGGTCTTCAAACAACTCATGCAGGCGAACGCGATTCGCTTCTGCCAGATTGACGCCTGCCGGCTCGGCGGTGTGAACGAAGTCATTGCAGTTCTCCTGATGGCGGCGAAGTTCGGGATTCCGGTCTGTCCGCATGCTGGCGGCGTTGGACTGTGCGAACACGTCCAACACCTCTCGATCTTCGATTACATTGCGGTCACCGGCTCCTTGGAAAATCGAATCATCGAGTATGTGGATCATCTGCACGAACACTTCCTGGATCCAGTGACGATGCGAAACGGCCATTATCTGCCACCGACGCGTCCCGGATACAGCACGGAGATAAAGCGTGCATCGCTCGACGAACATGAGTTTCCAACCGGAGCGGCGTGGCAAAGCCATCGGGCGGCTTGCTGAGAAGCTCGAAGATTTCATTTTACGGAGCGCGGCTGTGTCCGGAGGACCAGCCGCAGCGCGTGGATGCGCAGAACCGCTTGGTGCTGAGAGGAAGTGCTGCGGATTGTCGAGGCGACACAGCCGCGCTCCCGGCAAGATGAGAATTGCTGATGGGGGAGGCTTAGAATCATGCTGGCTCACAGGCTCATGGCATTGCGGGCGAAACAACGAAGCTCCTCCCACACGCGGACTTTGGAGGGTCAAATCACGCGCCACCCTCTTACGCCATCCTCCCCATTGTCACGGTGCCACATTGAGAGCAGAGAGTGAGGATTGACAGCGTCTGCCGACGAGGGATTATCCGCGCTCCATGAGTATTCCCGTCATTTATCCACGGAGCCCACGTGAAACCATGTGCGGCTGGATGCATCTGCCCCGATACATTGACAAGATCCGCCTGGATCTGGCGGGCAAACTTCATCCTGATTATCATCCAAATTTTGGAAAGGGTTTCGATGGCGCATGGCTGAAGGCTGCCGGGTTGACCCACGAGCAATTCGTGGATGTGGTCAAAGGAACAATTACTGATGGCGAAGTTGCCGACTGGGTGGCGATTAATGTCAAGCAACCCGAGGATGAGCGTGGCAGCCATGCTGCGGGAATTTTGGATTATCCCAAGGCCGACGACCAAGCGGGACAGGAGCGGCTCAAGATGCGAAAGGAGCAGGGCGGCTTGGGACAGCGGACAGACATCAAGAGTTTCATTGATTTCATTGATGCAGATGAAAAACGCCAGTGAAAGGACATCGGATCGCTTGAGAAGCCTTGCTGAAGATGAGTTTTGTGCGCTAGCAATGGGTTATGGGGCAGCGTTGGGACTCAGGTTGCCATTTTTTCAAGCCGGGAACCGGGCTGGGTCAGAACGTGTTTGGCTCCGGTTTCACAGGGTTGCAACGGGTGTGGAAAATATTTAAGAAACTTGTTGCACCCGAAAAGAACTTTGATAGATTGCGCGCTCCTTTCGACAGAGGACTGTAAAAAGGACAGCATTATCACCGGGGCCGATAACTGAACTGCCCGACTGGGCGCAGGAATGATGGTTCCGTGAACTCCAGGCAGCTGACTTGGAAATTTTTGAGTTATGCCAGTTAAAATATTTCGGCCATTAACGCCGTCCACGCGCTATATTACGATCTCGTCCTTCGACGAGATTACTAAGATGCGCCCGGAGAAGAGTTTGATCTTCACCCGGAAGAAGACGGGTGGTCGTAATTGTTATGGTCGTGTGACGAGCCGTGGTCGCGGTCAGGGACACAAGCAGAAGGTCCGCAATGTAGATTTCAAACGCAACCGGCGGGACGTTGAGGCAACCGTTTTGGCGATTGAATACGATCCATTGCGCACCGCGCGGCTTGCGCTCCTTCAATACGCTGATGGTGAGAAGGCGTACATTGTTGCGCCCAATGGGTTGCAGGTTGGAGCCAAACTTTTAAGCGGAGAGAACGCGGCGCCTGAAATTGGAAACAATCTTCCCTTGCGCACGATTCCAATCGGAATTCCGATTCATAACATCGAGTTGACCCCGGGAAAAGGTGGTCAGATCGTGCGAAGCGCTGGCAGTGCTGCAACCCTGATGTCTCGCGGCGATGGTTATGCCCAAATACGTCTGCCTTCCGGGGAAATCCGGAGGATCAATGAGAAATGTTACGCGTCGATCGGTCAGGTGGGGAACGTTGAGCATGAGAAGGTCGTTCTGGGCAAAGCTGGACGCTCGCGACACCGTGGCATCCGACCGTTGAGCCGTGGTGTTGCCAAGAATCCGGTGGATCATCCCATGGGTGGCGGTGCCGGCAAGACTTCAGGCGGCGGTCATCCGGTGACGCCCTGGGGTGTGATCACCAAGGGCTATAGAACAAGGAACCGGAGGAAATATTCGAACCGATTCATTGTTGTTCGTCGCGACGGGCGGCCCATGAAACTCAAGTAGCAACTATGGCACGTTCAATTAAAAAGGGTCCATTCGTGGACGGGCATTTGCAGGAGAAAATCCTGAAAGCAAAGGAAGCCAAATCGAAAACACCGATCAAGACCTGGTCCCGCAGATCGATGATCACACCTGACTTTGTTGGGCTGACATTCAACGTTCACAACGGGAAAATTTTCAACGCTGTATTCGTGACAGAAAACATGGTGGGCCATCGGTTGGGCGAGTTTTCTCTGACGCGCACGTTCAAAAAACACGGGGCTCATACTGCGAAGGCTGAAGCGAAGTAACCTTATGGATGTCCAAGCGATCACTCGAAACGTCCGCATGTCCGCTCAGAAGGTGCGTGAGGTCGTCCGTCAAATTCAGGGCTTGCGAGCGATACAGGCACAGGCGGTTCTTGCCGTCGTTCCACGCAAATCCGCGCGGATTGTTGCCAAGACATTGCAATCAGCCATGGCGAACGCTGAGAACAACAACGGACTCAAGCCGGAGACATTGATTGTGAAATCCGCCGTCGCAGGCCAGGCCAAGACAGCGCGTCGATTCACTCCGAAGGCGCGCGGTTCGGCTGGTCCGATTCTCAAGCGCAGTTGCCACATCACGATCGTTGTTTCCGACAGCTAACAATATGGGACAGAAAGTCAATCCAATCGGTTTCCGCATCGCCCTCAACAAGGACTGGCGCTCGAAATGGTACGCCGGCAAGAAGGAATTTGGCGCACTGTTGACGGAGGACAGGAAAATCCGTGATATCCTTAAGCGCAAGCTTGAGTCGGCTTCGGTGCCAAAGATTCAGATCGAACGTGCTGCCACGCGCTGCCGAATTACAATATTTACCGCCCGACCCGGCGTTGTGATAGGTCGAAAGGGAGCTGAAATCGACAAGCTCAAGGAAGAGTTGAGCAAGATGACAGGCAAGGAGATTTATGTGGACATCATGGAGGTCAAGACTCCTGAAACCGATGCCCAATTGGTAGCGGAGAACATTGCCCTGCAGTTGGAGCGGCGTATCTCGTTCCGTCGAGCCATGAAAAAAGCCGTTCAAGTCGCAATGGATTTCGGAGCGGTTGGAATCAAGGTGCGTTGCGCAGGGAGACTCGGTGGAGCCGAGATTGCCCGAGTCGAGAGTTATTTAGAGGGCAGTGTTCCACTGCACACGTTGCGGGCGAACATCGATTACGGTTTCGCAGAGGCAAAGACCGTTTATGGCAAGCTTGGTATCAAGGTTTGGGTGTGCAAGGGTGAGAGCAAGCCGGAGAAGCCTGGTGCGCTGTCCACGGGGACGACCCCGATTCCTGCTGGGGCGTGAATTGACACCAATCAACTGATTATTTAGAGAGGAATTTGATATGCCCTTGATGCCAGCAAGAGTGAAGTACCGCAAGATGCACCGCGGAAGCCGCAAGGGATTGGCGACTCGAGGCAATAGCGTGGCGTTTGGCGAATACGGATTGCAAACACTTGAACGTTGCTGGCTGGATACGAAGCAGATCGAAGCGGCTCGTGTGGCGATTACACGTTTTATGAAACGCCGAGGAAAAGTGTGGATCCGCATTTTCCCCGACAGGTCCTACACCAAAAAGCCGCTCGAAACGCGAATGGGCAAGGGTAAAGGGCCGGTTGAATCTTGGGTTGCGGTCATCCGCCCGGCGAACATTTTGTTCGAAGTGGACGGTGTGACCGAAGCGATCGCGCGGGAGTCCATGCGTCTGGCGGCGGACAAACTGCCGATCCGGACCAAATTTATTTCGCGGCACAAGCTCGGCTAGAGACTCTGAAATCATGAAGGCGTCTGAGATAAAAGATTTGACGGTGGTAGAATTGCAGGCGAAGAACCGCGACCTCCGACAGGAGTTATTTAACCTGAGATTGCAGAAGGCGACCAGCCAGCTCGAGAAATCCTCACGATTGAGAACGTTGCGAAGGGATATCGCCCGGATCGAAACGCAAATTTCGGTGCATCGCAACAAGGCTGTTTGAATTTGATTATGGCTGAAACAACCGAAATAATTCCGCCAGTCCGCACCCAGCGGAAAGAACGCGTCGGGGAAGTTGTCTCCGACAAGATGACTAAAACGATCATCGTGAGCGTTCAGAGGCGCTACCGGCACCCGAAATTCAAGAAAGTCGTCACGCAGTATAGAAAATTTTACGCCCATGACGAGAAGCGCGAGGCGAAGGTTGGAGATCGTGTCAGGATTCAGGAAACACGCCCCCTTTCAAAAACCAAATCATGGCGCTTGGTTGAAGTGGTTGAGCGCAACAATAGCGCCACTCCGGTGGCTGAATAGCGAGAGATTATGCTGCAAATCCGATCCATCTTGGATGTTGCCGACAACAGCGGCGCCAAACGCGCTGCGACCATCGGTGTCTTGGGACGCAATCAGCGCTATGCCCAGGTGGGCGACGTTATCAAGGCTCATATCAAGGAGGCCTCGCCAGACGGTACCGTGAAAAAGGGCGAAGTCGTCAACGCGGTGGTAGTCCGGACCCGCAAGGCAATCAGAAGAAGTGATGGTTCGTACCTTCGTTTCGACAGCAATGCCGTCGTGATCATCGACAAGGATAATAATCCAAGAGGCACTCGCATCTTTGGACCAGTCGCGCGCGAACTGCGCGAAAAGAAATTCATGAAAATTATTTCTCTGGCGCCGGAAGTTATCTAGTTCTTTCTATGCGCAAAAGTCATGTCAAGAAGGGCGATGAAGTGGTGGTGATCGCCGGCACGGAACGCGGCAAACGCGGAAAGATCATCGAAGTGTTGCGCCAGAAGCAGCGTGTCATTGTGGAAGGCGTGAAGATGATCAAGAAGCACACGCGGAAAAGCCAGACACATCCGCAAGGGGCGATCGTTGAGCGCGAGGGCACGGTTCATATTTCGAATGTGATGCGGGCTGAGGCGTTCGACGCACGTGCGAGCAAGCGCGGTACAGCCGCAGGTGCCTAAGGTTTATGAAGTCACGAATTTATCAGAAGTACGTCGATAACGTCCGGCCCGAGATGTTGAAAAGCCGGGGCTATAAGAATCTCCATCAAGTTCCAAAATTGGAGAAGATTGTGATCAACATGGGGGTTAGCGCCTCTCTTGAAAAGGGAGCGATTGACGATGCTGTAAGGGATCTGACCCACATTACGGGACGGAAACCGATCGTCACCAAGTCCCGCACAAGCATCGCGAATTTCAAGCTCAGGGAGGGGCAGGTTGTTGGTTGTTGCGTCACGCTTCGTCGTGATGTCATGTATGAATTTTTTGACCGCCTCGTCGCAGCCGCATTGCCTCGAGTCCGGGATTTTCGAGGAGTATCGGTCCGCTCGTTCGATGGACGTGGGAATTACTCGCTCGGCGTTAGTGACCAGACGATTTTCCCTGAAATCGAAATGGACAAGATCAAGAGGCAGCAGGGAATGGACATTACCATCGTGACAACGGCCAGTAGCGATGAAGAGGCGAGACAGCTTTTGAAGCTGATGGGAATGCCGTTTGTCGAAGGAAAATAAGGTATGGCAAAAAAATCTTGGATAGAGCGCGAAAAAAAGAAGCGCGAAACAGTTAAGAAATACTCGGCAATTCGTGCAGAGTTGAAGTCCAAAGGTGACTATGCTGGCCTGGCAAAACTTCCGCGCAACGCGAGCCCCTCGCGCATGACCAACCGCTGCAGCATTTCCGGTCGTCGGCATGGTTACCGGAGGAAATTTGCCTGCTCTCGATTAACATTTCGTGAAGCAGCGTTAAATGGGCTCATTCCAGGAGTAACAAAGGCGAGTTGGTAAGGTTATGACAGATCCTATTTCAGACATGTTGGCACGGATTCGGAACGCGAACAGCGCACTGTTGCCCGATATTGTGATGCCTCATTCCAAGATGAAGGAGAGCATCGCGAGAATTCTCAAGCGCGATGGTTTTATTTCGGACTGGAGCGTCGAGGGAAAACCCCTGAAAAAACTCAAACTAAATCTGAAGTACCAAGGTCGCCAGAGCGTTATCACCGGTCTTCGGCGCGTGAGCACGCCGGGACTGCGTCGTTATGTAGGGGCCAGGGAAATTCCACGAGTTCTAGGCGGCATGGGAACAGCGGTCGTCTCAACTCCCAAGGGTGTTATGTCGGGCCGGGAGGCTCAAAAACAGAACATCGGCGGTGAACTGATCTGCTTCGTCTGGTAAAAGGTTATGTCAAGAATTGGAAAACTACCTGTTCAGATCCCACCCAAGGTAAAAGTCGAGGTGAAGGATCGAGATGTTCTTGTCGAAGGCCCCAAAGGCAAACTCAACTTTAAGCTTCCACGGCGCACGTCTGTCTCGATAAATGGAGACCAGATTTTGGTTTCACGCACAGGCGAGGACGCCGAGGCGAAAGCCCTTCACGGTTTGACCCGCGCTCTGGTGAACAACATGGTCAAGGGTGTGAGCGAGGGATTCGTCAAGAAACTTGAAATTCAGGGCGTCGGTTTCAAAGCCGCCGTTCAAGGGAAGAACATCAACCTCAGCCTCGGTTATTCACACCCGCTCAATTATCCGATCCCCGATCAAATCAAGGTCACGGTGGAGGAAAACACGAAAGTAACAATCGAAGGGCCGAGCAAAGAAGTCGTCGGACGGGTGGCAGCGGAGATACGCAGCTACTACCCGCCTGAACCATACAAGGGCAAAGGTGTTCGTTACCTGGGAGAAAAGGTAGTTCGCAAGGAAGGCAAGACCGTTCAATAACGACTAGGAGGTCACGGCACAATCCGTGGCCCATGATAAATGAGAACTGAAAAGAAACTCCAACTTGCAAAACTCCGGCGCTTCCGATTGCGCAAAAAGATCTCCGGAACATCCGAACGCCCGCGTATGAGCGTGAGATTTACTGGGAAAAATATCCACGTCCAGTTTATCGACGATCGTGCGGGACGCACCCTTGCTTCTACATCAACTCTCTCCAAAGCGGTGCCGGACCGGGATACGATGGCGGCGAACGTAGCAGGTGCGACTCGCATCGGGAGGCTTTCGGCTGAAGCGGCGAAGGGCAAAGGCATCACTCAGGTGGTCTTTGATCGCAGCGGCGCGAGATATCACGGCAAAGTCAAGGCACTGGCGGATGCGGCGCGCGAGGGTGGATTGAAATTTTAACTGAAACGAGGAGAAAACTGTGGCGGAGCAACCAAAGAATAATTTTCAAGGAGGACGCGGTTACCGCCCAGGAGGGCGTCAGGGCGGGCGTCGCGGCGGCAGACCAGGAGATGACAAGGGGCAGGATGGCAAGGAAGGGAGCGAACTGACTGAGAAAGTCGTTTTTATCAACCGTTCTTCCAAGGTTGTGAAGGGTGGTCGTCGGTTCAGCTTCAGCGCGCTAATTGTCGTTGGCGACAAACACGGAAAAGTTGGCCTTGGTCTCGGGAAGGCTGTGGAAGTGGCGGAAGCCATTCGCAAAGGCGGCGACGACGCGAAAAGGCACATGGTGAAAATCTCTCTCAATGGTCCGACAATTCCCCACGAAGTGCTCTCCAACTTCGGAGGTGCGACTGTACTACTGCGCCCGGCGTCACCCGGAACAGGCATCATTGCGGGCAAGACTGTTCGTGCGGTGATCGAGTCCTGCGGCGTCAAGGATGTCTTGAGCAAGTCACTTGGGTCTTCAAACGCCGCCAACGTTGCCAAGGCTACTCTCGCGGGGCTCCAGAGGCTGCGTCTTAAAGAGGACATTTACAGAGCCCGGGGAATTGCCTTTGTTCCAAAAGCTCCAGTCGCAGTGGCAGCTGCTTGATTCAATTTTGATCTGAGTATGCGTTTACACAATCTTAAACCCCGTCCCGGAGCCAAACATCGTCGGAAACGACTTGGCCAAGGTGAGTCGAGCGGTCATGGAAAAACTTCCGGTCGTGGCGGCAAAGGGCAGACCGCACGTTCCGGCAGTTCCATTCGCATTGGTTTTGAAGGCGGTCAGATGCCGCTCATACGTCGTATTCCAAAGCGTGGCTTTAACAATGCCCGACACACCACCCGTTATATAGGTGTGAACCTCGCTTCATTGAATGTCTTTGATGATGGTGCTCGCGTGGACGAGACTGCGTTGAGGGCTGTCGGACTTGCGAATGGCCGGTCTGATGGCATCAAAATTCTTGGTAATGGTGAATTGAAAAAGAAGCTGACGGTGAGTGTGCATGCTTTCAGCGCTTCCGCCAAGGCGAAAATTGAAGGACTCGGTGGAAGCTGCGAAGTGATAAATGCCAAGTCTTCGGCCACGGTCTAGAGTTGATTCTCCATGCTAGCCGTCATCGTCAACACATTTTCCAACTGCTTCAAGATTCCTGAGTTGAAGTCGAGGATCATCTTCACACTGCTTGTGCTGGGAATCTGCCGGGTCATAGCCTGGGTTCCAGTTCCCGGTCTTGAGGTAAGTCTTCTCAAAGATTTCCTCATGAGCAGTGCGAGCAAACAAGCGGAAGGCAATTCCCTGATTGCAATGTACGGCATGTTCACCGGCGGAGCCTTGCAGAACTGTGCCGTTGGCGCTCTCGGGATCATGCCCTACATCACCGCCACTATCATCATTCAATTGATGACCGCCTTCGTGCCAACTTTGAGCAAGCTGGCGCGTGAAGAAGGTGGACGATCCAAAATAGTGCAATATGGGCGTTACCTGACGGTACTCCTTTGTTTTGGTCATGGAACAATCATGACCTTGGGTTGGGAGAAACCGGAGGCAATGTTTAGCGGTTTCCAAGAGCAGTTGGTGATGAATCCTGGCTGGTGGTATCGTATTCAGACCGTTCTTGTTCTTACAACGGGAACCATGCTGCTGATGTGGTTGGGGGAACAGATAACTGAGCGCGGCATCGGTAACGGAATTTCTCTCGTCATCATGATCGGCATCATCGCCGATATGCCCTCCGCAGCGCAGTCCGTAGTATTGATGTTCAATCCACCTGAAGGAACTCCATCAAACTTCAATCTGTTTCACGCCATTGCACTGCTCATGTTGCTGGGAGCTGTAGTCGCGGGCGTGATTGCGGTGACGCAAGCACAGCGAAAGATTCCGGTTCAGTACGCCCAGCGCGCTGTCGGACGCAAGGTTTATGCAGGCAGCAGTTCATTCATGCCGTTGCGTGTGAATTATGCCGGTGTAATGCCCATTATCTTTGCACAAGCGATTCTGATGTTCCCAGCCATGATACTTTTGAAACTTGGTCAGCTTTACAACATCAAGTTCTTTGAGGAGTTGGGTAGAGGTTTGGATCGTGGAAACCTAGTTTACTACGTCTTATATGCCCTCATGATCCTGTTTTTCTCCTATTTTTGGGTCGCGACGCAGTTCAATGAATTGCAAATTGCGGACGACCTCAAGAAGTATGGAGGTTATATTCCTGGGGTTCGTCCCGGCCAAGCTACAAGCGATTTCTTACATCGAGCAATGAGCCGGATCACGTTAGCCGGGGCAATATTTTTGACAGTAATAGCTGTGATTCCGATGTTGCTTGGGCAGTTCTTTAACATCAATTTCAAGGTTTCCCAGTTCTTCGGCGGAACGAGCATGTTGATTGCGGTGGGCGTGATGCTAGACACGATGAGGCAGATGGAATCGCACCTTTTGATGCGCCATTATGATGGGTTTCTTAAGAAAGGGCGGATCAAGGGTCGATTCTGAGCTGGATGAGTCGGTGCCGTGGTATTCCGGCAGTTGGCTTGTTTGGCCATGATCATTCTCAAGAACGAACGGGAAATCGAAGTGATGAGGGAGGCTGGCGGGGTTGCGGCTAATGTTTTAGCGAGTGTTTGCAACTGGATACAGCCAGGGGTCACGACGAAGGACGTTGACGAATATGCGGCGTTGCTCATCAAAGAGCATGGCGCAAAGAGCGCATTTCTTGGATACAAGAAGTATCCGTGCCACCTTTGTCTGTCAGTGAACGAGCAAGTCGTACACGGATTGGCAAATGGCCGGATTTTGCAATTTGGGGACATAGTGAGCATAGATGTTGGGGTTTTGTATCGAGGCTACATAGGTGATACGGCAAGGACGGCGGCGGTCGGCGGATGCGGCGTCCTTGAACAAAAACTGATGGATGTCACGGAACGAGCACTTTACGAAGGGATCAATCAGGCAGTTTCAGGCAATCGAGTGTCTGACGTATCTCGTGCTATACAGAATTACGTCGAGGGAAACGGTTTCAGTGTAGTTCGGGAATTTGTAGGGCACGGGGTAGGCAAGACAATGCACGAAGATCCGCAAATTCCAAATTATGTGGAGAACAAGCCATCTCCGAAGCTGCGGCCCGGGATGACCTTGGCCATCGAACCGATGGTTAACGCAGGTGCGCCTGCTGTGGAAATTTTGAGAGATGGCTGGACAGTGGTAACGAAGGACGGCAAACCTTCAGCCCATTTTGAGCATACGGTATTGATTACGGAAACCGAACCTGAGATTCTAACGTGCCTGGAGAAGCGGCCATTGAAACTGAAGGTCGGGTGATCGAGGTTCTATCGAACAAAGTGTTCCGGGTGGAACTTTCGAATGGGCATCGGCTGCTCGCACATGTCTCGGGCAGGATGCGGCTGAGTTTTGTAAAGATTACATTAGGTGACCTGGTCACTGTGGAGATGTCGCCATACGATTTGTCAACGGGCCGGATTGCAGATAAAGAAACATAAGAAACATGAAAGTTCGCGCATCAGTAAAGAGGCTTTGCGAAAACTGCAAAGTTATCAAGCGGAAGGGCGTCATCCGCGTCATTTGCTCCAATGCCCGCCACAAGCAACGGCAGGGCTAATACACACAATTTTTTATGGCACGAATTATAGGTGTTGATATTCCAGGCGAGAAACGGATCGATATAGCCCTTCGCTATATTTATGGCATTGGGCCTGTAAACGCGAAAGAGATCCTTGCGAAGGCTCAGATCGATTCTTCGATCCGTGCCAAGGATTTGGACGAGCAGCAGCTTTCGCAGATCGTCCATGCGATTCAGGATGGAAAGTACGTGATTGAGGGCGATCTCCGGCGGGAGGTTGGCATGAATCTGAAACGCCTTCAGGGTATCAAGTGCTATCGAGGTGTCCGACATTTGCGCGGTCTCCCAGTGCGAGGGCAGCGTACCTCCACCAATGCCCGAACACGAAAAGGTCCTCGAAAGACGGTGGGAGTGCAGCGCAATCCAAATGCAAAAACTGGCATCCACTAGGAAGCTGTTGATAATCATTTAACTTTTCATCGCAATGGCTGAAGAAACAAAACCCAAAAAGGCTCCCGCAAAAAAGGAAACAAAGCCGGTCGCCGACGCCGACAACGCTGTTGAGCAGGCTCCTGAGAAACCTGCGAGCGCAGAGACTAAGAAAGCTCCTGTCAAGAAGGGCCCAACATTGGAAGCAGGCGGAACCGGTGCGAAACCGGCAGAGTCAACTGCTCCGCCAGTACCTCAGGCTGCATCAGCGCCGACCGCTGCTGAATTGCTTGGTGATGACGCGGCTTCCAAAAAGATCGTCAAGGCCAAGGGATCCAAGAATATCGCTGTCGGTGTTGCGAATATTCTGGCGACCTTCAACAATACCTTGGTGTCCATCACTGACATGCAAGGCAATGTGCTTGGATGGTCCAGTGCCGGCAAAGTGGGGTTCAAAGGTTCCCGAAAGAGCACCGCTTTTGCGGCCCAGCAAGTGGCGCAAGACGCGGCACGGCAAGCGATGGCCCACGGGATGCGTGAGGTCGAAATAAAAGTTCGTGGACCAGGTTCCGGCCGGGAATCCGCCATTCGTGCGCTACAGGCGATCGGCTTGGAAATCACCGCGATAAAGGATTGCACTCCGGTGCCTCACAATGGTTGCCGCCCGCGCAAGAAGCGCCGCGTCTAATGCATTTCAACTCAAATTTCTAATTTGAACTCATAAGGTATGGCTCGATATACAGGTCCTCGTGTTCGCATCAGTCGGCGATTTAATGCCCCGATCTTCGGCCCGTCCAAGTATTTGGAACGAAAAAACTACGGCCCGGGTGTTCATGGCCCAAAGTCGTCCCGCCGCAAAACCACCGATTATGGTCTCGGTTTGATTGAGAAGCAAAAACTCCGATACTACTACGGACTTCAGGAGCGCCAGTTCCGCGGCATTTATGAGCGCGCACTCCGTCGTCGAGGTGTCACTGGCGAGACGATGCTTCAAATACTGGAGACACGTCTGGACAATCTCGTGTTCCACTTGGGCTTCTCCAACACTCGGGCTGGAGCGAGACAAATGGTTAACCACGGTCACATCAAAGTTAATGGCCGAAAAGTCAGTATTCCATCGTTTGCGGTGAAGGTGAACGATGTGATTGAATTGAAGGACACCAATGTTGCGCGCCAGATGGCGACGAAGGGATTGGAGATTTCAACCAGCCGCGCCGTTCCGGACTGGCTGACATTGGAAAGGGATGTGTTCAAAGGAACTTTGGTGCGTGTGCCGACGCGTGATGAGATCCAGCCCATCGCGAACGTGCAAACCGTCGTTGAATTTTATTCCCGCTAAGAGACTGAAACTCGTCCCGAATTTCGGGACCAAACAATTACACGGGCTTGGTGCGCTGTCGGGAATCAGTGGCCGGGTCAGATAAAAATTGTTGAAAGGAACCCAATGCCAGTACGTCTAGGTCGGTTTGAAATGCCCAAGAGGTTGACCAAGGAAGAGTCAACTGCCACAGAAACTTACGCCAAGTTCGTCGCCGAGCCGTTTGAAACCGGCTACGGCCATACCATTGGCAACTCGCTCCGCCGTGTGCTGCTCTCTTCACTTGAGGGAGCGGCCATCACTTCAATCAAGGTTGACGGAGCGATGCACGAATTCACCACCATTGATGGAGTGGTCGAGGATGTCACCGACATCATCCTTAACCTTAAAAAGATCCTCTTCAAAGCCCACTCCCGCGAGCCGCAGACGATCATGCTCTCGGCTCACAAAGACGGGGCGGTCACTGCTGCGGACATCAAACTTAATCAGAATCTCGAAATCGTAAACCCCAAGCAGCACATCTGCACCCTCGACAAGAAGAAGAAGTTCGAGATGGAACTCGAAGTCAAAGTTGGGCGTGGATTCCTCGCTGGTAACGAGAACAAGAAGCCCGATCAGGCGATTGGCGTTATTGCCATCGATTCATTGTTCTCCCCCGTGACGCGTGTTCGTTACAACGTCGAGAGTGCCCGCGTCGGGCAACGCACAGATTATGACCGCTTGATCCTGGATATTTGGACAGATGGACGCATTTCCCCGGATGACGCACTGACCCAGACCTCTGCCATCTTGCAGCATCATCTCGATGTATTCGTCGGCTACGACAAGAATGCCATCGAATTTGAGGAGGTCGCTGACAAACAGGACGACGAGAAGTCGAAGATGAAGAAACTTCTCAACATGAGTGTCAACGAGATCGAATTGAGCGTCCGGGCTGCCAACTGCCTGAACAATGCGAACATCACCACGGTCGGTCAATTGGCCATGAAAACCGAGGCGGAGATGCTCAAGTATCGGAACTTTGGAAAGAAATCTCTGAACGAGATCAAAGAGAAGCTCACCAGCCTCGGCCTGACGCTGGGAATGAACATCGATCCAGTACTGCTTGAAGCGCCCAAGGAAGAGAAGGCCTAAGGAAGATTCCCATGCGACACCAGAAGAGAACCGCTAAACTCGGCCGCACCGGCACCCATCGCAATGCGATGTTGGCAAACATGGTGTGCAGCCTGATCACTCATAAACGAATTACGACCACACTGGCCAAAGCGAAGGCTGTTCGCCCCGTGGCAGAGAAGTTGGTAACGCTTGGCAAACGTGGAACCATCCACGCGCGTCGGCTTGCCGCATCCAAGTTGAAGTATAACAGCAAACGGATGCTGGGATCCAAGGAGGAGGTCGCGGCTGCGCGGAAGAGCGATGTTATTCGCGTCCTGTTCGACGAGATTGCGCCTGTCTTCAAAGACCGCCCCGGTGGCTACACACGTATCATCAAGATGCACCAGCGTCAGGGAGATTCCGCCGCGCTAGCCATCTTGGAATGGGTCGAGTTGCCGAGTTCAGCCCCTACTGAAACTGCCACGACCAATCCGACTGCCGCTCCAGAAGGAGAAAAAAAGTAGTCGCCGAATAGCTTTCAACAATTCAACCGGACAAGGCCCGTTCTTACCGAACGGGCCTTGTGCTTTTCGGTATTGATGTATTGGCACTTTTCTCATGACGTAAAACGGCAACAAAACTGTGATAAATGCTCTTGCATGCATCCGGTGAGGATGCTTCTCTCGGCACATTCCTGACGGTTTATGCAAGCGTTACGTCTTTTGTGTCCTGTTGAGAGAAGCACTGTCGTGCTGTACCCCTGTCATTTCTCTCCACGATCCCATTGGCCTTGGTTCGGTCCGAGTGATGCGTTTGCGTGTCCGCCAGTTTCCCGCACGCCTACTCGATCCAGTAACGGTGCTTGTGTGGAGTTGTGGAGGGGAAGTGAAATGTAAGAGTCAAATTTGTCTTTCATCCGGGCGGTCTACGGCTGGGAAACTTTCCCGGCGGAACTGGCTCGCGTGTTGGTTTCTACTTGGTTTCATGACTTCGCTATTGTCCGTCAGTGGGCAGAAGCTGCATTTGGAGATTGAACCGGTTTGGCGGGCCGCTCCTCTGAGCTTTGGCCGTGAAGTCTCGGGTTGGCAAGGGAAGCGGCTTTCCATCAGCCGACTGGACGGGCTGCTATCTCAACTGGCGATTCAACGCGTGGATGGGACATGGCAGGAGTCGGATAAGTGGCAAGTCTTTCTCTGCGCAAAAACCGGGCGACTCACCGCCGTCGCCGACGGCCTTCCTGCGGAGGAATTCAAGGCGATACGCTTCCGGGTGGGATTGGATTCGACGACGGACGCGAGCCTTCCAGAGCAGTGGCCGGCCGGGCATTCGTTGAATCCGGACGTCTGCGGTTTGCACTGGGGTTGGAGTTCAGGTTACGTGTTCCTGGCCATCGAGGGGCACTGGACGTCGGCATCGGGCAAGATCAGCGGGTTCTCCTACCATCTGGCGGGTCCTGTGAAGCCGATGTGGGTCGAACTTCCCGCCAAGTTCTCGGGCGCTCAACCCACCACACTTCGCCTGGCCATGGATGTCGCTGAGATTTTGTCCGATGGGAAAATCCTGCATGAATCGTCATCCACCCACTCGCGCGAAGGCGATACGTTGGCTTCCGAGTTAAAGGATCGAGTTCCACGCTCATTTAGGGTAGCGAGCGTTAGAAAAGATCTGTACCAGCTTCCGAACGTAGCGGAGCCGGTGCCGCAATCTCCACCTGAGGGAGCCACTCCCCTTCGTCTCACCATCTCGGATCGACTGCCCAAAGTTAAACTGCCGTCAGACAATCCGCTGACTGTCGAAGGGGTGGAATTGGGTCGGCGGTTGTTTCATGATTCCAGGCTTTCCCGGAACGACACTCTATCCTCAGAAATCCTGACTTGTAGGGAGAAAAGGAAAGGGGTTCGTGGAAGAAGGAAGAGCCTGAGGTGCGGGGGATGAGCTGGAAGCGGATGGCTTGCTTGAGATGAAATTGGGCACAAAGATCGGGCTATGCCTCAAGCGCAGTTG